>JACPVY010000396.1 GCA_016197345.1 Burkholderiales bacterium | reverse complement strand
TAGGCCGCGTATTAGCCGCAGGCTTGCGCAATGTGAATGCGCCGCGCGATGTGATGAAAGAATCGATTGAAGAAGCCGGTGGCGCTGCGGCGCATGAATTGGAACGCTTTTTGACCACGCTAGGCACGATCGCCTCGCTGGCGCCATTGATGGGTTTGTTTGGCACCGTGGTCGGGATGATTGAAATCTTCGGTTCGCAAAATAGCCAAGGCACTAATCCAGCGCAGTTAGCGCATGGTATTTCGGTAGCGCTATATAACACGGGTTTTGGTTTGGCGATTGCGATGCCAGCCTTAGTGTTTTATCGCCATTTCCGCGCCCTAGTAAATGGCTTCGTGGTTGATATGGAGCAGCAAGCGGTGAAATTTGTCGATATCGTGCACGGCGCGCGCAAATAAGGCGGAGCCAGCATGAAATTTCGCAAAAATCAGGCGCATGAAGATCCTGAAATCAATCTGATCCCTTTTATCGACGTGTTGCTGGTGATTTTGATCTTTTTGATGATCACCACCACTTATAGCAAATTCACTGAATTGCAAATCACTTTGCCTACCGCCGATGCGGATAAGGCGATGGATAAGCCATTCGAGTTGAATGTGACGGTCGACGCCAAGGGCAATTATGGGTTGAATGGGCAGGCGCTGGTGTTTCATGATGTCGATGGCTTAGCGCAAGACATGAAAGCGGCCGTTTTGGCAGCGGGCAAGAAAGACCCGGTCGTGATCATCAATGCCGATCAATTTGCGATGCATCAAATGGTCATTAATGTGTTGCAATCGGCGCGTTTGGCGGGTTACGACAAGGTGACGTTTGCCGCGCAATCGAGCGGCAAAAAATAATGTCGCAACAGCAGGGGGCTAGCGCATCCGCTAGCCCGTCGCTTAGCCGCTTGTCCAGCCTGCGCACCACGCTGTTGGCGGGGTGGTTCAAGCATAATTGGCTGACGCGCCTGCTCTGGCCGCTTTCTCTCCTGTTTGGCAGCATCGCCTTTCTGCGGCGCGTGGCCTTCCACACCTTCCTCAAACCTGCTCCCTTGGCCGTACCTGTGATTGTGGTCGGCAACATCTTTGTCGGTGGCACTGGCAAAACGCCGCTGACGATTTGGCTAGTCGAGCAATTGCGTGCAGCGGGTTTCACGCCGGGAGTGATTTCGCGCGGCTATGGTGCGATTCATCATCCACAGCCATTTCTGGTGCAAGCCGATTCGACGCCGCAACAAGTCGGCGATGAACCGCGCTTAATTTTCGACAAAACTGCCTGTCCGCTGATGGTCGGGCGGCAACGCTGGCAAGTTGCCCACGCGCTATTGCAGCAATTCCCACAAGTCGATGTCATCATTAGCGACGATGGTTTGCAGCACTATGCGTTGCCGCGCCAGCTTGAAATCATGTTGTTTGACCAGCGCGGCGTCGGTAATGGCAGCTTATTGCCTAGTGGCCCGCTACGCGAAGGGGCAGGGCGCAGGCGCGATTTCACAGTGGTGAATGGCGCTCAGCCAGCCGATTTAGCGCAGAATCTGGCTGCTTTTGGTGCGGCCGATCCGGCCCGCACCTACGCCATGCAGTTACGCGGTACGCGCGCTTGGCAGCTAGCCAGTGCCGTGCAACCAAGGCAAATGCAGGATTTGATGCGTTTGCCACAACAATTTCCCGGCCGCATCTTGGCGGCGGCAGGCATCGGCCACCCTGAGCGCTTTTTTTCGATGTTGGCCGAGTTGGGTTTGCAATGCGAGACGCTAGCCTTGCCCGATCATTTCGATTTCGCTAGCAATCCTTTCGCCAACTATCCTCCGGCAGCGCTGGGTTTAATTCTGATTACCGAAAAGGATGCGGTAAAATGTGCCGCTTTAGCCAGCATCGCGCACGACCCGCGCGTGTGGGTGGTTCCGGTTGAAGCCGAGATCGACCCTATGCTGGCGCAACACATTGTGGAGAAATGCCGTGGATGCTCGCTTGCTTGAAACTTTGGTTTGTCCCTTGTGCAAAGGCCCGCTCGATTACGATAAAGGGGCGCAAGAATTGATTTGCAAAGGGGATAAGCTGGCGTTCCCGATTCGGGATGATATTCCCATCATGTGGGTGGAAGACGCCCGCTCTTTGCAAACCCCGGCTAGTTGATCGGACTTTGACGCTATGTCTTTCACCGTCATCATTCCGGCCCGCTTAGCCTCTACTCGCCTGCCGAATAAGCCTCTGGCCGATTTGGGTGGGAAACCGATGGTGGTCAGGGTGGCCGAACAAGCCTTGCTCTCTGGCGCTAGCCGGGTGGTCGTGGCAACCGATCACGCCTCAATTCTGGCCGTTTGTGTGGCGCATAATATCAGCGCGTATTTGACGCGTAGCGATCATCCATCTGGTACCGATAGGATTGCCGAAGTGGCGGCGACCATGGGGCTAGCACCGGATGCGGTGATTGTGAATGTGCAGGGTGATGAACCCTTGATCGCCCCGAGCTTAATCGCTGCTACGGCTGCGCTAGTGAATGCCGATGTACCAATGGCTACTAGCGCGCATGCCATCACCAGTGCGACTGATTTTTTTAATCCGAATGTGGTGAAAGTCGTGCTCGATCATCATGGTCGGGCGCTGTATTTTTCGCGCGCGCCTATGCCGTGGGCGCGCGATGCCTTTGCCAAAGACGGCGTGCAAACGGCCAGATTGCCAGCCGATTTGGGCGCGCTAAGGCATATCGGTTTGTACGCCTATCGCCAAGACTTCTTGCAAACCTATCCCGCCTTGACACCTGCCCCGCTCGAACAGATCGAAGCGTTGGAACAATTGCGCGTGCTGTGGCATGGCTATCCGATTGCCGTGCATATTTGTGCTGAAGTCCCTGAAGGTGGCGTTGATACGCCGGAAGATTTGGCGCGCGTGCGGCAAGTGTTTGCTGCGCGCTGAGCTGGCGCATTGTATTGCGGCACTGACCAAAGGGCTTCTGTCAGTCAAGAGGTAGGGATGGCTAAATACGCTCATGAGGCGCGCTAGTGACCACTGTTTTGTCAATTTAATAGCAAAATATGGGGAGGGGTGGCAGCTTTTGCCACTCTGCCTACCGACGTTCAAACGACGAGTGCAGTCAATTTTGTGCAGAGGTCAAAATCTGTGGTAAGTTTCGGATGGAAGTTGTAAAGCTATGGTCGCCACCCTATTCGCAGATGGCTAGGAGTGGCGTGGTGCTGTAGCGCGACAGTCTTGATAAGAAACTCAACTTAACTCGTCTTAGGGAATATTCATGCGTCTGATTCTTTTAGGTGCGCCAGGTGCTGGCAAAGGCACACAAGCTACTTTCATTAAGGAAAAATACAACATTCCGCAAATCTCCACGGGCGATATGCTGCGTGCGGCGATCAAAGCTGGTACCGAATTGGGTCTAGCGGCGAAATCGGTGATGGATGCGGGTGGCTTGGTGTCAGACGATATTATTATTGGCTTGGTCAAAGATCGCTTACAAGCACCTGATTGTGCTGCTGGCTATTTGTTTGATGGCTTCCCGCGCACGATTGCGCAAGCCAATGCAATGAAAGAAGCAGGCGTCGCGATTGATTATGTGTTGGAAATCGCGGTACCTGACGAAGCGATTGTGGATCGCATGAGTGGCCGCCGCGTGCATTTGAATTCTGGCCGTACCTATCACGTTAAAAACAATCCACCCAAAGTGGAAGGTAAAGACGATGTGACGGGTGAAGACTTGGTGCAGCGCGATGATGATAAAGAAGAAATCGTCAAAAAACGCCTCGCCGTGTTCCATGAGCAAACCGAAATCTTGCTCAGCTATTACAACGATTGGGCGAAGTCTGGTGAACCAGGCGCACCTAAATATCGCAAAATCGAAGGCATAGGCGAAGTCGATCAAATTCGCGAAAATGCATTCGCCGCACTGGCAAGCTAAGCATTTGCTGGGTAGCACAAAAAACGGACTTTGTAGTCCGTTTTTTTGTTTTGGAACAGCGAAAAATTTATGGTGTTGCCTGCGATAATTGCGCACAGAAATATTCGCCCATTACCCATGTTGGCGAAAGTTGAACCAGAATTATTTTCACTTCCACAAGAGGGACATATGCAAATTCAAAATAACGTATTCATCATCACTGGCGGCGCTTCTGGCCTAGGCGCAGCAACGGCGCGCATGTTGGCGCAAGCAGGCGGCAAAGTTGTGATTGCCGACGTGCAAGTCGAAGCGGGCGAAGCGCTTGCGAAAGAATTGGGCGGCCAGTTTGTGAAATGTGATGTCTGCTCTGAAGCGGATGGACAAGCTGTGGTAGCGGCGGCGACTAGCGCTGGCAATTTGCGCGGCTTGATTAACTGCGCTGGTGTTGCGCCAGCGATTAAAACCGTGGGCAAAGATGGCCCACATCCACTCGACGTGTTTCAACGCGTCGTCAATATCAACTTAGTTGGTACCTTCAATATGTCGCGCTTAGCAGCAGCGGCAATGAGTAGCTTAGAAGCAATCAACACCGAGCGCGGCGTGATCATCAACACCGCTTCGGTCGCCGCCTATGACGGCCAAATCGGCCAAGCGGCGTATGCATCGTCGAAAGCAGCAGTGGTCGGTATGACCTTGCCGATGGCGCGCGATTTGGCGCGCAACGGCGTGCGCGTGATGACGATTGCACCCGGCATTTTCGAAACGCCGATGTTGCTCGGCATGCCAGCTGAAGTGCAAGATGCGCTCGGTAAATCTGTCCCTTTCCCATCGCGTTTGGGCAAACCAGACGAATACGCGCAGCTCGCCAAGGCCATTATCGAAAACATGATGCTCAATGGCGAAACCATCCGTTTGGACGGCGCGATTCGCTTGGCACCGAAATGAGTTAAGCTAGTGCACGCCATGAGGCCGTGGCCGGCTCGCATACTAGACGCTACGCGCGACAGAATGCGAACTTGCTGATATCTCGTGCTGTCACTCTGGGCTGCGTGAGCAGGCATCTTGCTTTGCGAGCGCAGCCTTTGTTTTTTTGAAGAGAACCCTATGCAGCCATTCGCTACACCTATCGTCGCCTCCTTGCGTGCTCTGCTGCGCGCCAGTTTCTTGAGTTTAAGCTGCGCTGCTTTCGCGAGTAGCGCTTTTGCAGCCGATGCTGCACCGAAAGCGCTTGATCCACATGCGCCCGAAGGGGCAAGCGGCTTTGAATATAAAGAAACGGTTTTCGCGAAAAAATTCATGGTTGCAGCGGCTAATCCACATGCGGTGCAGGCCGGCTATGACGTGCTGAAACGCGGTGGCTCGGCGGTGGATGCAGCAATTGCGACGCAAATGGTCTTGACGCTATGCGAACCGCAATCGTCTGGCATCGGTGGTGGTGCATTCATGTTGCACTTTGATGGCAAAGGCGTACAGGCCTATGATGGCCGTGAAACTGCCCCTGCTGCCGCTGATCCTAAGCTATTTCTGAACCCAGATGGTACGCCGCTAAAACGCTATGCGGCAATTGTCGGCGGGCGTTCGGTCGGTGTGCCGGGGGTGATGCGCATGCTGGAAATGGCACATAAAGAGCAGGGGAAATTGCCGTGGGCCAG
>JACPVY010000395.1 GCA_016197345.1 Burkholderiales bacterium | reverse complement strand
TGATATGCGTGAAGCGTCGTCGCGGGTGTTGTTGCGTGAATTGGTCTCGCGCGGTGCCCACGTTGCCGTATTTGATCCCGTTGCGATGACCGAAGCGCGTCGCGTGCTAGCGCAAGATTTAGAAGCATGGGGTGGCTTAGCGTCGATTACTTTCGCTGCGAATCCAATGGATGCCTTGCAAGGAGCAGCGGCGCTATCGATTGTCACTGAATGGAGCCATTTCTCTAGCCCTGATTTTGAGCATATGGCCCGCTTGATGCAAAACAAGTTGATTTTTGACGGTCGTAATTTGTTCGAACCACACGCACTGCGCGAACTTGGTTTTGAATATCATGCGATTGGTCGTGCAGCGCAGGCGAGAGTGGCATGAGCGATTTCGTTGCAGCGGCAAGATTGCCGGATGTGAGTCAGGCCCGTATTTTGGTTGCGGGTGATGTGATGCTGGATCGTTATTGGTTTGGCGAAGTGAATCGTATCTCGCCCGAAGCACCTGTCCCCGTTGTGCGGATACAAAAAAGAGACGCACGTCTAGGCGGCGCTGCTAACGTCGCGCGCAATGCTGCTGCGCTAGGGGCTGGCGTAGGTTTGCTTGGTGTAGTGGGCGATGATGAAGCGGGAAATGAAGTTGCGCAGCTTTTGCAAGAGTCGAAAGTCGCTAATTTCCTGCAGCGCGATAGCGCGATTTCAACCATCATCAAATTGCGTGTTCTTGGTCGGCAGCAGCAGTTATTGCGAGTTGATTTTGAAGAAGCGCCAAGCGATGCGGTGCTACGCGATAAGCTGTCCCAATTTAATGCTTTGCTCGACGATTACCACACCATCGTGCTGTCAGATTACGCCAAAGGGAGTCTGGTGAACGTGGCGGCGATGATTAGCGCTGCGCGTGCCAAAGGCAAATATGTGTTGGTTGACCCCAAGGGTGACGATTTCACGCGCTATCGCGGGGCCAGCATCATGACCCCGAATAAATCGGAATTGCGGCATGTCATCGGCAGTTGGAGTAGCGAAGCCCATCTGACCGAAAAAGCCCAAACTTTACGGGAGCAATTGCAACTCGATGCCTTGTTGTTGACCCGTTCTGAAGAGGGGATGAGTTTGTATCAAGCCGATGGTTGCATGCATATGCCGACTCATGCACGGGAAGTGTTTGATGTCTCGGGCGCAGGCGACACAGTGATCGCTACGCTAGCGGCGATGTTGGGGACAGGTATGGCGCTGCCACAGGCAGTCGCTTTGGCCAATCGCGCTGGCGGGATTGTGGTTGGTAAGTTAGGTACGGCAACTGTTAGCCATGCGGAGCTATTTGCCGAAAACTAGAAGCGGAAAACTGTTTTCGTTGGATGTCAACGGCTGGTGTTTTTTTTCGTTATGGCATGGCTTGCTGACGCTATTCATGTTGAAGGCGCAAGCAGTAGGATGCTGCGGTTCTGTATATGATCCTATTCCCGTTTGTAAACCTCTATGAAAGAATTTGCCATGTTGAAAAAAATCCTGATGGCGTTTGCCATGTTGTGCATGATGATCGGTGGTGCTTTTGCTGCGGTGGAGGTCAATTCTGCTGATCAGGCGGCACTCGATAGCCTGCCGGGCGTGGGGGCGGTGAAATCGAAATCGATTTTGGATGAGCGTAGCAAAAACGGCCCGTTCAAGGACTGGGCAGATTTCCAAAAACGCGTTAAGGGTTTCGCTGATAAAAGCACTGATGCGTTATCCAAAAATG
>JACPVY010000394.1 GCA_016197345.1 Burkholderiales bacterium | reverse complement strand
GTGCCGGGGGCGATGCCGTCTTCTGGCATACCCAAGGCTTCGTCATAAATAAAGGCGCAAATGATGCATTGATATTTTTTCATGATGTTCTCGCTTAATAAATGATGTGGATTCGAATTCGGTGTTGCGGGCGCTGGGCGCCGTGCCGGGCAATCTGGGCAAGGGCAAAAGGCGGCTATTTTACCTCTTGCTTTGCTTTTTAACAGCAGGAAACGCCAAAAGCGCGAGCGCTATCGTTTTTCACCGCTGCTGCCTACGCATTATTCTGCTGGCGTCAAGCTATCCAACACAGCTTGGTAATGCGCGGCATGGCGTTGTTCGACACGGGTCAAGGCATCAAAGCGTTTGGCCGCGAGCGCTAAGGTGCGTTTGAAGGTTTCGGCGTGGACGCGTGATTCTTCGATTTGTTCGTCATATTCAGCCACCGCTGCGCTATTACCTTCTTCCAGCGCTAAGTGGCGGAATTTTGGATACATTTCGGTGTATTCATAAGTTTCGCCTTCAATCGCCAATTGCAAGGCTTTGGCAGGGGTCAATTGCGCTTTGGGATATAACAAATCGAGGTGGCCAAACGCGTGCAAGACTTCTTGCGCAGCGGTTTCTTCAAACACTTTCGCCACATCTTCGGCGCCAGCTTCGCGCGCCAATTTAGCGAAATAACGATATTTGATATGGGCCATGGATTCGCCGGCAAATGCGGCTTCGAGGTTGGTAATCGTGATCGATGGATGTTGGCTGCTCATCATGTGCTCCTTCAGTTTGTATAGGGTAGGTAATCACTGCTGTGTTTGAGATCATTAATTTTCTCAATCACCTTGAAACGAATGATAGCTAACCTAAATCAATAAAGAAAATTGATTGATACAAACGAGTCGATAGTTTTTCACAATGAACAGCGAGGGGGCGATAGTTAAAGGGTAGCGAAAGGGCTATAGCGAAAGGGCTAGCGAGGTGAGGCTTCAATCGACATATCCAATTGCACCTGATCGGCCACTTCCGGCACCAAGCGTCCGAGGCCGAAGGTGCTACGAGAGATGCTGGCGCTAAAATCACCGCCGCACACTTGGCGCGTAATCAAGGCCAATTTCACGCTGCCGCAGGTAAAGCGTTTCGCTTGCAATACCAAGGGCAAGGTTTGGCCGTGTAGCGTCAACTGACCATGCACCGCTTGCAATTGGCCGTTACTGGCAACGAATTGGCTAGCGCTAAAACGAATGCTGCTGAATTCTTTGCTATGGAAATACTGCTCACCTTTCAGCACATAATCGAGCAAACGGGAACCGGTATCGACGCTATCGGGGTCAATTTCCACCTCTAGCTTACCCTGCCCGGTGGCCGCATCCCATTGCAACTCCCGCACCTCAATTTTATTGAAGCGACCGCGGATTTGGCTGCGCTCAAAATGTGTCACAGCAAAATGGACATTGGTGTGGGATAAATCGGCTTGATAGCTTTGCATCTCGGCCAAAGCGGGTAGCGCCGCCATGCACATCATCACGACGCTAGCGTAGCGCTTCATGGGATCACTTTCTGCAGCACCAAGTTTGCGCTGATATTAACTTCATCGTTGACCATCATCGTCATGCTATCCATGCCGAATTGGCTGCGTAAGATTTGCGTCGTAAACTCGCCATAGCAATATGCGCGGCCAATGCTAGGGAGCGGGGTGTCAACACTGGCGCTGACATTGCTGACATCAAATAACAGCGCCGCTAACACGTCTTGGCACAGAAAGCGCTTCACTTCTAACCGCACTGTGCGCGTCACGCCATGCAAATTCAGCTCACCTTCAGCCGCACTCATGCGTTCGCCTTGAAATTCAAATCGGTTCGGTTTAAAGGTCATGCTAGGAAAAGTAGCGGCATCAAAAATGCGCTTAGACTTGATGAAGTCGTTGACGAAATCGCGCCCGGTTTGCACTGAATTCATATCGAAGCTGATTTCCCCCCGGCCACCGCGACCGCCCTCATCTAACTCCACCCGTCCCTGCTGTAATGAGAGTTTGCCTTTGACGACGCTATTGCCCCAATAATGCACTTCAAACCAAGCGGCGCTATTGCTGCTATCCACCACATAGGCCGCCGCTCCCGCAAGGCAGGGGTAACAAAGTAAAGCCAGCACCAACATGAAATATGCCATTGCAAACATCCCCAGAAGAACGACGGCGGCAAACTGTGCTTGCTATCTTAACTGAAAGCTTGGCGTAACAGAAAATTTAACGACTACCTTGAAAAACAACTATTCCTCATACACACTCTTTCGAAATCAATGCCATTCGGGCTATATTCAAGCTATAGTCACGTTAGAGTTCGCCAAGCAACACTTTGATCACCAACGTCGCTCCCTTCCCCTAATCGCTAACATGCACTACCCGTGCGGTTCATTCGCGCGACCAGCAATACGATCAAATGGGAAAAACCCGGCAGCAAGGCCCATGCAGCAGTTTTTTCGAGATTTCCACCGGAGAGAGTAAGAAACATGCCCAGAACCACGCACCTCGCTTTGAGTTTGATTTTTTGTGCATCATTGACGCCACTATTGACACCGCTCGCGCATGCCCAAATCGTTGACGTTGCGCCCAAGCAGGATTCCTCTGTCGCCAAAGCAAGTCAGCGCGCCGAGCGCTATCCGCAGTTCCCACAAATCAATTTCCCGCAAGATAGCCGCGTCTGGGCGCTGGTGTCGGATTTGAACGTGCGCGTCGAACCCAATCCGAAAGCCAAAGTCATCGCTAAATTGCCGATAGGCACCGAAGTGACCGTCCTCTCTGATCCCGACAAAGAGCCAGAGATGATACAAAACAGCATTAGCGCAAAATGGCTACGTGGTCGCTTTACACTCAATGGCAGCGTGCGCGAAGGCTATATCTGGAGCGGCGTACTGACCCGCATCCGCATCAAAAGCGTGGCCGATGATGGCACTTATTTTTATCTCGGCATGCAAGGCATTAAAACCGATGCTAGTCGTGAAAATGACAAAATGCTCAACCAAATTCGCGCTGCAAACAATGGCGTTGAAATCGCTAAATTGAGTTTTATTGCGCCAAATGAACCGCATTTTAATGTCGCTGGTGCCAGCGAAGGCACACAGGGCTTGCAAGGCGTGAACGATGTGCTGATGCTCAATTACATCGCCCAAGCCCATGGTTTCCCCTATGGCGAAGTGATTGTGTTTTGGACTGGCACCCAGTTCATCCTTGGTGAAACGGCGCACAAATACATCGACACCCCAGTCTATGACCAATCGTATTGGATCTTGCCGAGCGAAGCAGGCGGCAAAAAAGGCGTGATTCAATGGCGGCATGAGGCGGGCGAAAGCAACTTAGAAAACAATCAACCAGACAAAATCATCAGCAAAGAAACCGCTGAATGGATATGGACTGGCAGCAGCATGCAAAAGAAAATGTAAATCTCTTCCTTATTATCTATAGCGATGAAAAAAACTGCTATTTTATTTGTCTGCATGGGCAATATTTGCCGCTCCCCTAGTGCCGAAGGCATGCTACGCCAGCTCGCCCAAGAAGCCAATCTAGCCCATCTGCTAGACATTGATTCGGCTGGCACCCACGATTACCACATTGGTGACGCCCCGGACAGTCGTAGCATCGCTCATGCGGCTAAGCGCGGTGTCGATCTCACACCACTACGCGGCCGCCAAGTGGAATTGGCAGATTTTGCCCGCTTTGATTTGATTTTGGCGATGGATGAAGACAATCTCGCGCGGCTAAAAGCGCTCTGCCCAAGCCAACATCGACACAAATTGCAACTCTTCATGCACTACGCGCCCCATGTGGGCAGCCGCATCGTGCCAGATCCGTATTGCGGCGGCGCAACCGATTTTGAACGCGTGCTAGATTATTGCGAACAAGCCTCTGTTGGCTTGCTAAAGCATTTACGCCAATTGCACAAATCGCAGTAAAGTTCAGATCGCGTATTGCGCAGGTTGGCATAGAAAAATCAGCCGCCAACCTGTTTTGGCGTTCTGGTGTAGGATTTAGGTCTGTCCCTTATTAGTTAGCCATCCTCACCTACTTTGATAGCCTGAACCATGCCTACCCTATCTGACTTTCCTATTACCAAAAAATGGCCCGCCACGCATCCAGATCGCATCCAACTGTATT
>JACPVY010000393.1 GCA_016197345.1 Burkholderiales bacterium | reverse complement strand
GATTGCCACGGTTTTTGGCTTTGCCGCGCTCAGACTGCGCATATTCACGCAGTAGCGCTTGCAGGCGTTCGGGGGTGGAAGGTTTTTCTATCGTTCCCAGTAAGTCAATGCCATAGGCTTTCGACATCGTTTCGACTGAGAAGAGCAAGGAGCGGTCGTGCGCCGTGACCAGAATGATGGACGCGTGGATATCCGCTTTTGCAAGGTGGCGTATCAATTCCATGCCATCCATTTGCGGCATATTTAGATCAATCAGGCCGATATCGATTGGGTCGCGTTCTGGGTCTTGAAACACCGCTAGCGCCTCTAAGCCATTGGCAACTTCGGTAATTCTTTGCGCACCCAATTTTTTCAATTGCGCCGCCAAGGCCCAGCTTTGCACCGGATCATCTTCCGCAACGAGAAAATTCACATCAGCAATTTGCATCATCATTCCTCTAATCGAGACACTTTGTTATCTTGGAAATATTTGTTAGCGCAACACCGACGCCACCTTGGACATGGTCGGCACGGCCCAACATACAAATGCCAAACAACTCATCTTACGCTGAAGGCACGACCACTTCCACCCGTGTTGTCGCATTCTCTGCGCGGCTCTCACAATGAGATAACCAGTGCCACGCACACTACCTGTTTACTTTTCCCGATATTCTAAACTGCCTGCTCAGTGGTATTGCACTATTGCAAGTCTTGTTGGTTGGATTAATTTTCAGAGCAGATCTTCAACATTGCATCACGTTGTATGAATCGACCCACGCCCAGCGAATGACGCTCGCAATGAATTTCTTCGATTATCTATCAAACTGGGCGAGCTGCGACATACAAACCTGCCACAGCTGAAAAAAGTGTGCGATTTTAGCGGGATTTTGGGCGACGCGTGATGTTTTTCGCAGGATTTTGCCGCTTTTTCAACGTGCCAACGAACAAAATGGCGCTCAACCCCGTCTTTGTCGCAGTTGTTCAAATAAGCAAATGGCAGCGCAGGCAGCAACATTGAGCGATTCCATCGCCCCGATATGGGGCAAAGCAACGGTGTTACTCACCAAATCGAGCAAATGTGGTGCCACGCCCTGCCCTTCATTGCCAAATACCCACGCATGAGGTTGCGCTAAAGGCATGTCATACACCACGGCCGCGGCGTGCGAGCTTGTCGCTAGCACAGGAATGTGCGCCTGAGTAATCAATTCTTGCAGATCGACACCCTCATAGATATTGAGCAAGAAATGTGCGCCCATCCCCGCCCGCAATACTTTCGGCGTCCAACACTGGACACAACCACCACTACAATAGATTTGGCGAATTCCCGCAGCGGCGGCGCT
>JACPVY010000392.1 GCA_016197345.1 Burkholderiales bacterium | reverse complement strand
GAACAACGCCCCGCAATCCGCCATCAGCTCCGCGGCCCGCGCCAGCGCCCTCGCACTTGGTCTAGCGCTGTTAGTTAGCGCTTGTAGTTCTGTCCCTAATAGCACTGCTTTACTCGATCAAACCCGCATGGATTTCCGCGCGGCGCAAAATAATCCGGCGGTGACGACATATGCACCGCTCGAAATGCGTGTGGCAAGCGACGCCTTGGCCGAAGCCAATTTAGCGGCGCAAGAGCAACGCGGCACGCAAAGCATCGATGCGCTGGCTTATTTAGCCAAGCAAAAAATCGCCTTGGCGCAAGAAGTAGCAAAGCAAAAATATGCTGAAACCAGTGTCGTCACCGCAGGTGCCGAGCGCGATCAAATTCGCTTAGCGCAACGCACCGTCGAAGCAGATGAGGCTAATTTGCGCGCTAATAGCGCCAAACAAGCGGCAAGCGCGGCACAGGAGCAGACCACGCAAGCGCAAATGGCAACCGCACAAGCTGAACGTCAAGCGCAAGAAGCCAAGCAGCACGCCGCACAATTGCAATCTCAACTACAAGAATTAGCGGCAAAAACGACCGAGCGCGGCATCGTCATCACGATAGGCGATGTATTGTTTGCGACCGACCGCGCTAGCCTCAATCCTGAAGGCATGCGTAACGCACAAAAACTCTCAGTCTTATTGCAAGAAAACCCACAGCGCACCGTGCTCGTCGAAGGCTATACCGATAGCGTTGGCAGTGCCGCCTATAACCAAGGGCTATCAGAACGCCGCGCTGCTGCCGTCAGTAAAGCATTGCAAGAGCTGGGCGTCGCGAGTGCCCGCATCTCGACCCGCGGCTATGGTGAAACGCATCCAGTAGCTTCGAATGACAACGGCAAAGTCGCACAACGTTAATCCACTACAAGGAAAGCCCATCATGCCGCAACCCTTCCCCCAAATCGCACCGATGCCACCGGCCATTCGCTCGGTGATGGATACCGACGCTATGCGCATTGCTGCCCGCCATTTTGAAGAACCAGTCATCACGCCGTGTTACCGCAGCACGCGAGAGAAAATGATTAGCTTATTGAATGGTGCGCTCGCGACCGAATTGGTCTGCACCTTACGCTATAAGCGCCACTATTACACCGTCACCGGCGTACAAAATGGCTTGATCAAAGCCGAATTTTTACAGCACGCGAAAGAAGAGCAACAGCATGCGGATCTGCTGGCTGAGCGCATTGTGCAATTGCATGGCAAGCCTGATTTCAATCCGGCTAAGCTGCTCGCGCATAGCCATGCTGCGTATGACGATAGCGAGGATGTGCAAGCGATGATCATGGCCAATTTAATCGCCGAGCGCACCGCGATTGAAGCCTATCGCCAAATGATTATTGCGATTGGTGATAGCGATCCAACCACCACCCATTTACTCGTCGGGATTATGGTGATGGAAGAAGGCCATGCCGACGATATGCGTGATTTTTTGCGCTAACGCTAACGCCAAACCACAGGTAGCGCCACGCCCTCTGCCTTCCCCCTCCCCCGCTTTCGCCCACGTCTATTGGAGTCCACCATGTCTGAATCAAATTTACAAGTTCTCAATCACGACCTCGAAAAAATCATCAAGGAAGCACAAGCGCTGTATGCGCAAGCCTTGCGGGTGAGTGAAAACAAGGCAAGTCGTGTGCAGTTAAGCAGTCAGCACATGCTGGAAAACACCTTGCAAAAAATGCAGCACGCAGGTGGCAATGCGCTCGCCCGCAGTCGTGCACTGGCCTCTTCGGCGGGCGACTATGTCCACGAAAATCCGTGGCGTAGCGCGACCGCTGTCACCGCTATTGCTGGCATTGCCGTCTTGCTGGCATTGATCTTCAAACCAAAGTAAGCCTCGGCATTATGGCCAATAGAATCCTCATTCTCAGTGCTGATGCGGCCGAAACGGCGATGTTGCATCAAGTGCTAGGGGCTGCTCGTGAGCAGCCATTTGACTTGGAAACCATCGCTTCGCTTAGTAGCGGGATCACACGCGTCGGCCAAGGACAGATCGACGCCATCATTCTCGATCTGACCTTACCCGACTGTATGGGGCACGCCAATTTCAGTCGTATGTATGCCTGTACCCCGGAAATCCCGATTTTAGTGATGTGTCCCTGGGAACAAGAGGAATTGGCGATTAGTTGTGTGCATAGCGGCGCCCAAGGGTATTTATTAAAGGGACACTTCAGCAGTTATTTGTTGGCGCAGGGCTTGCGTAGCGTGATCGCACGCAAAGAACTGGAGGCAGTGTTTTATAAGGAAAAAGCACGCGCCGAAATTGCCTTGAATTCGATTGGCGATGCCGTGATTTGTACCGACTTGCAAGGCAATATCGATTATTTGAATGTCGCCGCTGAAAAGCTGACCTTGTGGAGCCGTGAGCAAGCCAACGGCCATCCATTTTCGGAGGTGTTCAATATCATCAACGCCGATACCCGTAACGCCGAGCGCAATACGGTCGAACTAGTCTTGCAACAAAAACAGACGATAGGTTTGCCGCCGGATACGATTTTGATCAAACGCGATGGTAGCGAAGCTTCGATTGAAGATAGCGCCGCCCCGATCAACGATCTGTCTGGGCGCCAAACCGGGGTGGTGGTGGTCTTTCACGATGTCAGCGCGGCGCAAATCATGAGCAAGAAAATGGCATTTTTAGCGCAGCACGATTTTCTGACGAATTTGCCAAATCGCTTAATGCTGAATGACCGCATTGAACAAGCGATCACGATGGCAAAACGCAATCAAACCCAGCTAGCGATTTTGTTTTTGGATTTAGATAATTTCAAACACATCAATGATTCGCTAGGCCATGCGATCGGCGACAAGCTGTTGCAATCGGTGTCAAAACGCTTAGCGGCTTGCGTGCGCGATTCCGATACCGTCAGCCGTCAAGGCGGCGATGAATTTGTCATCTTATTGGCAGAGAGTGAAAGCGAAATCAATACCGCGATCATCGCCAATAAGATCTTGCAATTATTGGCATGTCCCCATTATTTACTGGAATGCGAATTACATATCACCACTAGCATCGGCGTTAGCGTCTATCCGCTCGATGGTGAAGATGCCGAAACGATGATCAAAAGCGCAGATATTGCGATGTATCACGCGAAAGAACACGGCCGCAATAATTTTCAATTCTTCCGCAGCGATATGAATACGCGAGCGATTGAACGGCAAAAAATCGAGGCGCATTTACGCGTTGCGCTAGAAAAGCAGGAATTCGTCTTGCACTACCAGCCGCAAGTGAATTTAAAGACTGGCAAAGTGACAGGCGCTGAAGCCTTGATACGTTGGATGCATGGCGACATGGGGATGGTGATGCCCGCGCGCTTTATTTCGATTGCCGAAGACAGTGGCTTAATTGTACCGATTGGGCGTTGGGTCTTGCGTGAAGCGTGCTTGCAAGCGCAGCGCTGGAATCTACAAGGGTTTGCGCCGGTCTCGATTTCCGTCAATATTTCAGCAGTCGAATTTCGGCAAAAAAACTTTCTGCAAGGCGTACAAAATATTTTGCAAGAAACTGGCTTAAACGCCAGCCAGCTAGAGTTGGAAATCACTGAAAGCGTGTTAATGCGCGACGCCCAAGCCAGCATCGCCATTCTGCAAGAGTTAAAAGAAATGGGGGTCAGGCTAGCAGTCGATGATTTTGGCACGGGCTATTCCAGCCTATCGTATTTAGAGCAATTCCCGCTCGATGTGCTGAAAATCGACCAGTCTTTTGTGCAAGATATTCCCGCCAATGGCAGTAATCGCATCATCATCAGCGCCGTCATTGGAATGGGCAATAGCCTGCAATTAAGAGTGATCGCAGAGGGAATTGAAAATCAAGTGCAGCTTAATTTCCTGCAAGCCCAGCAATGCCATGAAGGGCAAGGTTTTTTCCTCAGTCGGCCACTGACGGTGGAACAATTTGGGCGCATGTTATTGCGCAAAAACCACGCGTTATTGGCACTGTAAGCGGCACACGAGCCAGAAAATCATCCATCTTGCCGCTAGGCCCCACGCACCACCGTTGCTTTTTCGCTGCTCCCGGCGTCGTTAGGTTCGGCAGCGCACAGAAGCTAGCCACAAACAAGTCCACAGTAAGCTTGTGGCGAACGCCAACTATCGTAGGCCAATTATTTTCAACCTGAACGGAAACATCATGAAAACTCTGACAAAACACCTAGGCGGCGCCAGCCTCTTGCTGGCCAGCGTGCTCGGGCTAGCGGGTTGCTATAGCAGTTCGCAAGAAGGTAAAGCGGTCGCCGCCGCGACACCCGCACCACCAACAACCACGATCGGCGTAACGATAGATGATTCTGTTCTCACCTCCAAAGTGAAATCCGCACTACTCGGTGATGAGCTAGTAAAAAGCATGGACATCAAGGTCGAAACCTATAAAGGCGAAGTCATGCTCAGCGGCTATGTCAATAATGCCGCGCAAATTGAACGTAGCCTGAGCGTCGCGCAAGCAGTGACTGGCGTGCAAAGCGTCAACAATAAGCTGAGCGTGAAGGAAGGCAGCGAAAGCGTGGGTAACAAAATCGATGATAGCGTGATTACCACCCGTGTCAAATCCGCCATTATGGGTGACGCCAGCTTAAAAAGTGGTGAGGTCGCTGTCATCACGCGCAAAGGCGAAGTGCAATTGAGTGGCTTTGTCGATTCTGAGCTGCAAATGGCGCACGCCGCGGCGGTCGCTAAAGGCGTAGATGGCGTATTGGGGGTTGAAAACCACCTTGCCATTAAAAAGTAAACCGGTAGTTATAGCGCCGCTGGCACCGGACAGAGGCAGGTTTTGTGCCAGCACCTATTCAGTATTGACGCTGTTTTCAAGCTACACCACAGCAGTATCTAGGTCGCGCCAATTCGGCCACATACCAGCAATACCGCCAGCCCCCTGCCCGCTTGATCTGCGTAGAGCCTAGCAGCAGTGCAGAAATATCTTGGCCAAGAGGGTGAATTCCACTTTTTTGAAAGTCCATCATGAAATCTGTTTCCACCTCCTCCAAACACAACGGTGCCCCCCAGCAATCCCGCATTTTGCATCTACCACCTCGCCCGCCAAGTCATCATCAGCACGAGGCCGGTCAAGAGCACACTCAAAACAAACGCTATCTGACCGTCAGCGCGCAGCATACCAACGGTTGGGTGGAAGATGCGCCACCCTCTGACAGCACGCAACAAGCGCAAACGGTGATCAAGGTATCCGTCAAAAAATCTCGCCGGGCGATAGGTAAAGCCTAGCCGGTATTGCAGCGTGCGCTAGCGTACTGACAGCGACTGCCAGCAAGCACATGCTGTGATTGAGCCTTTAAACAATGTTTGTGCGGAGCGAGCCGCAATTAGCCCGCTTGACACCGAAGTGGGCAATCCCCCGCGCAATACATTTTTCGAGGTTTCATGCACTCTCACTCATCTTGATAGGATACAAAATGAACTACACCGAACGCGATATCTATGGCATGTATAAATCCGATCTGAGTGGCGGCCCCGGCCCAGCACTAATGGGGGCTAACACCTTAATCGGTGACAAGGTCCATAACCTGCAAGAAGAGCATTTGGGCGATATCAAAGAAATCATGCTCGATATGCGCAACGGCAAGATTGCTTATGCCGTGTTGTCGTTTGGCGGCGTCTTTAGCATCGGCGAAAAGCTGTTAGCCGTGCCTTGGAGCGCCTTAAAACTCGATCCAGAAAAGAAATGCTTTATCTTAAATGTCCGCAAAGAGCGCTTTGACGATGCACCTGGCTTCAATTCTAGCAATTGGCCAAATATGGCCGATTTGAGCTGGGCCGCAAGCATCAACCGCTATTATCAAGTCAGCGAATAGTAGCCTACGTGGCCAGTGGTGCGCTTCCCATCGCGGTACCATTGGCCCGTTGTTTGAACCAAGCAATAAAGCTAGCAAAGCAAAGAGGCCGTCTATGAAATCATCTAGCCACAGTAGCAAAAGCAGTGACAAGGCAT
>JACPVY010000391.1 GCA_016197345.1 Burkholderiales bacterium | reverse complement strand
ACCAATCGTGCATGCACAATGCATAGTCGCCCTCGCAGTTATCCAAGGCCGCATGGCACGCCGCTAGCAAGGGACGAGAAAGCTCCTCTGGCGTAACTTGCAGGTTCCTCAAAAAACGCCACAACGCCTGCGTATGGGCAAACGTCCTTGTCCCATCCGCCAATGCCTTCAATCCCGCCGACAATTGGGTTGTGCTATTACTATGTGCCATTACCAATTTCTCGTAACGCCTTTTCAGGCGCGGTTCCAAATTTAAAAAGTTTGATCCATACTTACCGCTTTTAGCACATTTCCCGACTTATGTAGATACCTATGCCCACGAGGAGGCTGTCGCAAAAGGGTAGTTTTGCATTTCGTATGGGCGGACAACATGTTGTCCGTCGGTGTTCGGGCAACTTGTTGCCTACGGATTTGAAGTATCGTAAAAAAACACCAAATTTTGATGTAATTAGCAACTTTTAATTATAAAAATTTGTGAAAATTACTATGTAAAGTTCGAGGTCTACTGCCGTGGACAACGGAGTTGCCCTCCCTACGAAAAACGGTAGCGTGCGTTAGCGATTTTCCCTGCTATGTTTGGCGAGAAAAGCGCTACACGCCTCGGCCACTTGTTTAGGGGCTTCCACCATTGGCACATGGCCGATATTTTCTAAAATGAGTTTGCTGCTGTTGGCGAGCTGCTGCTGTAAAAAATCAGCGTCGGCCACATGCTGTACTTTGTCTAGCGCACCCCAAATAATCAAGCTTGGCGCTTGAATCTGCGACAGTGTGCTTTTTTGATCGAGATCGCGTTCGATATCTTGCACAATCTTTTGATTGATGGCCTTGCGCTGTATGAAGACGCGCGTTAGGGCAGCGAGCAAGAAGCCGGGAATATACGGTAGCTTCGCCATGCCAATGCGCATCATCGCACGGTAATCGGCGACGCTATTGACGTTGATCATCGGGTTCTGACCAGTCGCCGTCGCATGCTGACGCAACCAGCTAGGGCGCGATTCTATGCCAGCCGTGTCGATCAACACCAGTGAGGCGACTTTTTGCGGATGGTGTGCGGCGAGATGTAGGGCGAGCGTGCCGCCCATAGAATTACCGATCAAATGCAGGCGTTGCAAACCAAGCTGGGCAAACCATTCCAACAAACGTTCTGCTTGGGCGTGGATGCTATAGTCAAGTGCCATATCGACAACGCTAGCGCCATGTCCAGGCAAATCCGGCACCAAGAGCCGATAACGCTTACCAAGAAATTTAGCAAAGCGTGCCCACGAACTTTTGTCAGCCGTGGCTCCGTGCAGTAGCACCACCGCCTCGCCCGCAGTTTGTGCGTTGTGCAAGTAGGCGATTTGGCCGAATGAGAGTGGTGCAGAAGCGGGCGTCAGCCCCGCTTGCTGGCATTCCGCCGCCAGCGCTTTTTGCAAAAGATAATCGCCCAAACGTGAAAATAGTGCATTCATATAGCGCAGCCAAAGAGTGGTGCTTATGCTTTACTGCGCACTTTTTGCACTGCCGACACGCCCACTAGCACAGCAGCACCAGTGACCACGCCGACCGCTGCATCGAGCAAGATTCCTAGCAAGGAAAGTAGCACAGGCCCGACCACCGCGATTTCACCCACGCTATGCAAATGCGTGTGGGTGAGCGTGTGGATCGCATCGTGTAATGGTGGGATGCCATGCGTCAAAATACCACCGCCCACGGTGAACATCGCTATCGTGCCAGCGATGGCGAGGAATTTCATCAGCTTCGGCGCTGCCGAGAGCATCAGCATCCCTAGCCCATGTTGCCAGCGTGCGCCGTTTGGTTGCGCCGCGCGGCGGCATAAAATCAAACCACCATCATCGAGTTTGACAATCGCCGCGACCAAGCCATACACGCCGACGGTCATCACAAAGCCAATGCCAGCTAACACAATGAGTTGTTGCATAAAACTCGCGGTAGCAACCGTGCCTAGCGTGATCACGATGATTTCAGCGGAAAGAATAAAATCGGTGCGAATTGCGCCTTTGACTTTTTCTTTTTCAAAGCTGGCAATATCGCCGTTGAAATTGGCGGGATCATCGTCTTCGTCGGTTTCTAGCGCACTACCGACTTCTTGCTCGGGCCAAAACGTGTGGACGACTTTTTCAAAGCCTTCAAAGCACAGATAGGCACCACCTAGCATCAATAAAGGCAACACGGCCCACGGCGCAAAGGCGTTCAGCGCGAGCGCGAGCGGCACCAAAATCAGTTTATTGATCAGTGAGCCTTTACCAACCGCCCACACGATGGGTAATTCGCGTTCGGCTTGCACGCCTGCAACTTGTTCGGCATTCAAGGCAAGATCATCACCGAGTACGCCGGCTGTTTTCTTGGCAGCGACCTTTGCCATTAAGGCCACATCATCTAAGGTGGTGGCGATATCATCAATTAATAGCAATAGGCTGGTTCCGGCCATAGCAAACTCCCTCGTTCACAAATAGGCAAGCAGTATAGCATCGGCCAAACGGCTGGATTAGCGCTAAATACTGAGACATTTAGCGGCAATCCAGAACATTTGGCATAAATTGGAAAATCCTGCGATGATGCTGGCTGCAAAAAGAAACGCAGCGCATGCTAACGTCTTCGTACCATCCTTGTAGCGCGCTATTCAGTTCGCCGCTGCTACGTCCTCCGTTACTTTTTAATCAGATTGAAACAGATTGCCGCCATCATGAAAAAATCTCTCTTCGCGTCGCCCATTCTTGCTTCTGTTGGCCTAGTTGGACTATTAGGCGCTATGTCAATCACCGCTGCGGCAAATGCCGCAGAAACTTCTCCACCAGCGAAAGCGGAGCATACGATGATGCACAAAATGGCGGACACTGGTGCGCAAGCGGCGCCGCAGGATGCGCAAATGACGAAGCTCGGTAAAGAGTTTTTGGCGGATTTGTGGCGCAATCAGCCGGAATGGGCGATGTATGTCGGCAAATACGAAGGTGCGGCGCAATTAACTATCCCGGATGCGGCAGATCGTGCGCGCCAATTAGCGTTTAACGAACGTTGGTTAGCGCGCTTTGCTAAGCTTGATCCAGCGCAACTCTCGCCACGCGAACGCACCGATTTAGCCATTTTGCAAAACCAATTGAAAGCCGCGAATTGGGAATTAACCAAGTTCAAAGAATATGCATGGAATCCATCGAATTACAACGTCGCTGGCGCGTTTGATTTGTTATTAAACACAGAATTTGCGGCGAAAGAAGTGCGTTTGCAAAAATTCTTGCAACGCTTGCAAAACGTGCCTGCCTACTATGTCGCCGCGCGCGCCAGTATCGATAACCCGACGCTAGAGCACACCGAATTAGCGATTCAGCAAAGCGCTGGCGCAATTCAAGTGTTGAAGGAAGGTAATAAGCAGGCACAAGCGTCGAAGCTCAGCGCTGCGCAAAAGCAGCAATTTGCAAGCCGCACCGAGGCCGCTTTGAAGGCGGTGGAAGAATATGTCAGTTGGTTGCGTAGCGTGGTGGCGCGTGGTGAAGCGAAGCGTTCTTTCCGCATCGGTAAAGAAATGTATGAAGAGAAATTTGCACTGCAAATTCAATCAGGATTGACGGGGGAGCAAATTTACCAGCGCGCATTGCAGGCAAAAGAAGAAATGCTGGCGCGGATGGATAAAATCACCGACGAATTGTGGCCGAAGTATCTGGCTAACACCGCTAAGCCGCAAGATCGCGTCGCCAAAATCGGCCTGATGATCGATAAGCTTTCAGAAAAACATACAACGCCGGATAAATTTGTCGAAGAGGTGCGCCAACAACTGCCGATTTTGCAGAAATGGTTGATCGACAAAAATCTATTAGGGCAAGACGCCAGCAAGCCGCTCGAAGTGCGGGACACACCCGAATATGAACGCGGTTTCTCGGTCGCTAGTATCGAAGCGCCCGGCCCTTATCGGCCACAAGATCGCACTTACTACAACGTCTCGCCAATGACAGATATGAAGCCAGAACAGGCGGAAAGCCATCTGCGCGAATACAACCATTGGATTTTGCAAATCCTCAGCATTCACGAAGCAATTCCGGGACACTACACGCAATTGGTGTATGCGAATAAATCGCCATCCCTCATCAAAACCCTGTTTGGCAATGGCACCATGATTGAAGGCTGGGCGGTGTATGGCGAACGGATGATGATGGAATCCGGCTATGGCGACAACGCGCCGGAAATGTGGCTGATGTATTCGAAGTGGAATTTGCGTGCGATCTGCAACACGATTTTGGACTATGGCATCCATGTGCAAAATCTCAGCAAAGAAGATGCGATGCGGTTGATGATGCGTGACGCCTTCCAAAGTGAGGCGGAAGCGTCGGGCAAATGGCGGCGGGCGCAATTGAGTTCGGTGCAATTGGCCAGTTATTACAGCGGCTATAGCGCGATCATGGCGCTACGCGAAGAACGTCGTCAGCAGCTCGGTGCGAAATTCGATTTGAAGCAATTCCATGAGCAATTCTTAAGTTATGGTAGCGCGCCGGTGCCGATGATACGTGAGCTGATGATGGCATCTACATCGGCGGCAGCGGCGGCACCAGCAGCGGCACATAGCGGCATGATGTCGAAAGAAATGAAAGAGAAGCATCAAAAAATGCATGCGAAAAAAGGCGAAGAGAAAAAAGCCGAAGAGGGTAAAAAAGACGAACCAGCAGCGAAAGCGCATCATTGATGGGAGCGCCTATGCTAGAAAATTGTCCGCGCCAGAGTTTGAAAGCTGAAGGTCTGTCCCTGTCCCGGATTGTGGCCGGGATGTGGCGTATGGCCGATTGGAAGATGAGTGTGAATCAACGCGCTGATTTCATCGCGCAATGCTTGGATTTGGGCGTCAGCAGTTTTGATCACGCCGATATCTATGGCGATTACACGGTAGAAGCCTTGTTTGGCGAAGTGTTGGCGCGCGAGCCGGGCTGGCGTCACCGTATGGAATTGGTCAGCAAATGCGGCATTAAGCTGATTTCTAAAAATCGACCCGCGCATCGTAGCCACGGTTATGACACCAGCCGTGCGCATATCATCGCTTCGGCTGAGCAAAGCTTACGCAATTTGCAGACGGATTATCTCGATTTGCTGCTCATACATCGGCCCGATCCATTGATGGATTTTGCGGAGGTGGCGCAAGCATTCACCGAGTTGCAGCAAGCGGGTAAGGTGCGCCACTTTGGCGTTTCGAATTTCAGCACGGCACAGTTCAATGCCTTGAATCAGTTCTTCCCGCTGGTGACAAATCAAATCGAATTGTCGCCGCTGCATTTGCAGCCGATGTTTGATGGTAGTTTGGATGCAATGCAGGCGCAGGGTGTGTCACCGATGCTGTGGTCTGCGCTAGCGGGCGGGCGTTTGTTTGGCAATGAAGCACGGCCAGCGCTACGCAAAGTGCTGGGCCAGCTTGAAGGGCAATACAAGATGTCGGAAGCGGGGATAGTCTATGCTTGGCTGATGCAATTGCCATGTAAGCCGCTGCCACTGACTGGTTCTAGCCGGATCGCGGCGGTGGCGGAAGCGGTGCAAGCCTGCCATTTGCAATTGCCGCGTGAGCAGTGGTTTGAGGTGTTGCAGGCAGCGCGTGGGCGTGAGGTAGATTGAAGGTGGTCTTCGTGACCGCAAAAAACGCCTAGCAGAGCGGCTATCGGCACATTCAGGCTGAGCCGATAGCCCGCGCTACTAGCGGTGTTTATTGCTGCTGCATATGTTTATGGTAATCCAGCGTGCCTTGCAAGGCTTTGCCATAAAAATAGAGAAACACTAGCCCAATCGCGCCACCTTGAAGCTGGCCACTTTCGATGATCATGATGACTTTGGAAATGATGAAGTAAGTCAGCATGACGCCAGCACAAACCCGACTCTTTTTGTAGATGCCTATCGTCAAACCAGCGATCAGTAAAACATCTAAAAAATTCCACGCGCTGAAGCCATACTTATTTGACTCCGATAATCCGACGAGTGTAAAAAGAAAAGTAAACACCGTCGAAACGGCACCCGCTTTCCAACCGTTATCAATATTTTTTAAGATTTGCTCGGGGACAGGTTCAATCTCGCGTTCTGCATCGCGGTTGACAAAAGATTGCGGCGGGGCGTAAGGGCTATCAGACAAATCTATTCCTTTCGGGCAGTGGCCAAACAACGGGGTGTCGATTCGCAAAATGTCGAGCCCCCCTCTAGGCTCCTCGGTTAAAGGTATAGCAAGCCAAGAAAGAGAGTTTCTTTGCGGAAATAAAAGATGGCAGATTGTCGCAAAGAAATTTTGTTAGGTCAACACTTAATTGGCCATTACCCTAGCGATTTTTTTCCACCCGTTGGCGGAATTGTTCGGCTAATTCTTCACGCCGTTTGCGCTCGCGCTCGGCTTTTTCCTCGGCTTCCTGTTGGCGGCGTTTTTCTGCTAATTCCTGCGCCCGTTGAATCGAGTTTTCTTCAATCTTTTGGCGGATCGCATCACGCCGTGCTTTGATCTCGCGCCGCTTTTCGATTGCTTGT
>JACPVY010000390.1 GCA_016197345.1 Burkholderiales bacterium | reverse complement strand
GGTGGTGATGGGCTTGGAGACAAACGGCATGATTTCGCGCACGTTTTGATCGTCTAAGCACAACACGGCTAAACCATAAAATGGTAAACGGCGGGTGAACTCGACAAAGGCTTGCTTCAAGCGCGCAAAGTCATGGCCATAGGTTTCCATATGATCTTGGTCGATATTGGTGATGACCTCGATCACGGGTAACAGATTCAAAAACGAAGCATCCGATTCATCGGCTTCAACCACAATGAAATCGCCCTTACCCAGCTTAGCGTTAGCGCCAGCACTATTGAGCAAGCCACCAATCACAAAGGTAGGGTCAAATCCGCCTTGCGCTAACACGCTAGCGACCAAGCTGGTGGTGGTGGTTTTGCCGTGTGTGCCAGCAATTGCAATCCCACTTTTCAAACGCATCAACTCCGCCAGCATCAATGCACGTGGCACGATAGGAACATGGGCAGCACGACCAGCCAACACTTCTGGGTTATCGGCTTTGACGGCGGTAGAGGTGACAATCGCGTGGGCACCTGCGATGTTTTCAGCAGCATGGCCGAAATAAATCTTCGCGCCTAACTCTGCCAAGCGCGCCGTCGCTGCATTTTTGCCGATATCGGAACCGGAAATTTTATAGCCCAAGTTCAGCATCACTTCCGCGATGCCACTCATGCCGCTACCGCCGATACCGACAAAATGGATATTTTTAACTTTATGCTTCATACATTCTCTGTTTTTTGATTTTTTTGTGACTTCTACTGTGCTGCGCCCGTGCTCACTGTGCTACCTAACCCGCTACTTCCTGCAAAACCTTGGCTATTTCTTCATTGGCATTACGCCGCCCCAAGCTATACGCCGCCTGCGCCCATTGCAAACATTGCTCACGCGTGGTTTGCAAAAACAACTGCGCCAAGCTGTCGGCACTCATTTGTTTTTGAGGCAAATGCAATCCCGCTTTATGCGCGGCGATAAATTCTGCGTTATCGACTTGATGCGAAGTCGTACTCGCGACAAAAGGCACCAACACACTAGCGACGCCCGCCGCTGTCAATTCCGATAAGGTAATGGCGCCAGCGCGGCACAACACCACATCAGCCTGCGCATACTCAACTGCCATATCGTCGATAAAATCGACTACCGTGGCTTCGACTCCAGCCTGCGCATAAGCGGCGCGCAAGGATTCGATATGCTTTGCGCCCGATTGATGCGTGACGATAGGCCGTTGCGCCAAGGGAATACGCGCTAAGGCTTGCGGCATCGCCGTGTTCAACGCTTGCGCCCCTAAGCTACCACCTACGACCAACACTTTGAGTGGACCAATGCGGCCAGCAAAACGTTGTGCTGGCTGCGGCAGCGCTAAAATTTCAGCGCGCACCGGATTGCCTGTCACTAGCGCCTTCGCTTTCAAACTCGCCAAACGTGGATCGCTATCAAAATCGACCGGAAAGCCAAACAATACTTTGCGTGCTGCTGGCAACAAAGCTTTGTTCGACAGCAGCAATGCAGCATCGGCATTGACCACTACTAGCGGCGTTTTACGCCAGCGCGCACTCATGCCGCCTGGTACCGTGACATAGCCACCCATCCCGAGCACCACATCCGGTTGGCGGGATTTCATAAAGCCCACGCTACGGAAAAAACTCGTCACCAAGCGCACTACCCCTTGCGCGCTATGGCGCCAACCTTTGCCGCGCAAACCACTAAATTCCAGCACATCCATTGCTATGCCATGTTGTGCTACCAACTTGCCTTCCATGCCATGACTAGTGCCCAGCCACGACACTTGCCAACCTTTGGCACGCATCGTCGCCGCTATCGCTAAGCCGGGGAAGATATGTCCCCCAGTGCCAGCGGCCATAATCATCAAGCGCTTTGGTGTGTTCTTAGCTTGTGTCATACCCGTCCCCCACGCATCAAGAGCCGGCTTTCATAATCAATTCGGAGCAAAATCGCCAAACCTATGCAGTTAATCAAAATCCCGGTGCCACCATAGCTCATCAGAGGCAGGGTCAAGCCTTTGGTTGGCAATACCCCTAAATTCACGCCCATGTTGATGAAGGTCTGCACCCCTATCCAAATCCCAATTCCTTTTGCCACCAAGCCGGAAAAAGTCATATCCAGCGCGATTGCTTGGCGGCCGATATCGAAAGCGCGCTTGATCAACCAATAAAACATCATGATCACTGCCATCACGCCGACAAAACCGAGTTCTTCGCCGATCACCGCCAGCAAAAAGTCGGTATGTGCTTCTGGCAAGTAGTGCAATTTTTCCACGCTACCGCCCAGCCCAACGCCAAAAAATTCGCCACGGCCAAAGGCAATCAGCGAATGCGAAAGTTGATACGATTTGCCGAGGGCATTGTTTTCTTCCCACGGGTTCAAGTATGCAAATATTCGCTCACGCCGCCATGGTGAGAAAAAAATCACCGCTGAAAAAATGCCCACTAGCGTGGCCCCAATGCCGCCAAACCACACGCCATTAATGCCACCTAAAAACAAAATCCCCATTGCGATACAAACGATGACGCCAAAAGCGCCCAAGTCTGGTTCAAGTAATAGCAATAAGCCGACCATGCCGACCGCCATCGCCATCGGTAAAAATCCTTTGGTCAGTTGATGCATGTATTGCTGCTTGCGCACGGTGTAATCAGCGGCATACAACACCACCACCAACTTCATTAATTCTGACGGCTGCAAATTCAAGGCTTTCAACGACAGCCAACGCTTAGCACCATTCACGCCCTTACCGATGCCCGGCACTAGCACCAGCATCAACAGCACCAGCGTAGCG
>JACPVY010000389.1 GCA_016197345.1 Burkholderiales bacterium | reverse complement strand
TCGGCGAACGACCGGATATGCTTTCACTCGCCGGGTTTGCAACGATCGTCGCGGGTCTCCGCGCGTCATAAAACTCTACTTCATCATCTTGCTCCAGCTTGGCATTCGGCGCGGCATAGGGGTGATTCATGTTTTTCCTTATTGTGGGTGGGAGGGGCCGGCATGCAAAATACATGCTTAGTGATGTGCGGCAATATTTTACACTGCCGCAACACCCCCTCATCACCACAATTGTTAAGGAAGGTAAGCCGATTCGGCCAATTCAAGCCTATTGCCGCTTATCTTCGCCACCACCAGCAGGCAATGCAGGTGCTTCCGAAGCGCTTGCCTCTTGGCCACCAGCGGCTGCGGCAGCTTCTTCGCGCAAGGCATCAGAGCGCTTTTGCATTTCCATTTGTTTGGCTTTTGCTCTGTTCGTGTAATCTTGATATGCAGGCAAGGCTATCGCAGCAAGAATGCCAATTAAGAAAAACGGCACGATGACAGCGACCACCAACCATACCGCATTGCCCGGTTTCGGCGGTAACCCATATTGATTGGGGCCGCTATTGCCCGGCGCAAATAAAATATACAAACCCAATGCCATATTGACCAGTGGCACTAGCAATAACAGCACTAGCCAGCCGTTATGCCCTAAATCATGTAAGCGACGGCGCGCATAAATCATCGGGATCACGAGAAATGGCAAGTAAATCAGCATGACAAGCGCAATAAAAAAGCCATCTGGCTTCCCGCCCTTTGACATCATTGCTGGCAAGATGACGGCGGCGGCAATGCCGAGAACAAAGAAAAACAGCCAAGTTACGCCAGCGCTATAGCAAAAATAGCGGGCGCGGCCAATGCGGCCATTCAGCGCAAAAACCTTGGGGTCATAGAATTCTTCCTCTTGGTTGTGATCGAGGTTAGCGCCGGGGGCGGCGTAGGGCTGATTCATGGGGACTCCTTGCAAAAGGGGCAATGGGGACAGGTGTTAGCTGCGTTGGGGATGCAAGAGAGCCAAATTAACGCACAAATTGCAACAGCGCAAGGCAATTTTTTCAGGCGTGAATTACTGCAACAACAGTTTCAAATCACTGGCGACAGCCGCCGCCCCAGTGCCATTACGCACAAATAAGCGTACATTGCCTTCGCGATCAAAAACATAGCTCGCCGCAGTGTGATCTATCGAGTAATTACCGTTTTTGCCAGGCACTTTTTTAAAGAAGATTTTGAAGTCGCGCGCCACGTCTTCGGTTTCTTTGACGCTGCCGTACAAGCCCAAAAAGCGAGCATCAAAAGCCGGGACATATTGTGCTAACAAGGCTGGCGTATCACGCTCTGGATCAAGCGTGATAAAGATGACTTGCAATTTGTCGGCATCTTTGCCCAAAGCCTTCATCACCCCCGACATTTCTGTCATCGTGGTGGGGCAAACATCTGGGCACTGGGTATAGCCGAAAAACACCAACACCAATTTGCCCTTGAAATCTGCCAACGTGCGGATTTTGCCGCTGGCATCTTTCAGCGTAAAGCTTTTTGCATAATCAGCGCCGGTGATATCGACGTGTTGAAATTGCACCGCAGGTTTATTGCAAGCGCTCAAGAAGAAAGCTGTGCTCAGCGATAGCGCCAGCGTCGCGCCTAGGCGCAAAAATTGTTGACGTTTCATTGGTCACACTCTCCTAGCAAAGGCAATTTAAATCACCCAATAGTGATCTAGCAGCAAGGCCGCAAATAATAAGGCGAGATAAATAATCGAAAAAGCAAAGGTTTTGCGCGCCAAGATATCGGTGTAGCGACGATAGATTTGCCACGCATACCACAGGAAAGCGGCGTCAAGCAGCAAGGCGCAAATCAAATAAATCAAATGACTCATTTGAATTGCATACGGCAAGAGCGTGGTGGCGGTCAGCGCAATGGTGTATAGCAGCACATGAAATTGGGTAAATTGCATGCCGTGGGTGACGGGTAGCATAGGCAGGCCCGATTTGGCATAGTCATCGCGGCGATACATCGCCAACGCCCAAAAATGCGGCGGCGTCCAGACGAAAATAATCATCACCAACATCCACGCTTGCACTGGCACATCGTTCGCTATCGCAGCCCAACCTAGCGC
>JACPVY010000388.1 GCA_016197345.1 Burkholderiales bacterium | reverse complement strand
TTATGCGCCGCGCCGTGGGTTGCCACCACTTGATATTGCGGCAAGGCGATTTTTTTGCTCTGCAAATACTCTTGCAATAGAGTTTTCGCATCTTTCCCTAGCGTTTGCGGATCAACGCTATCCAAGCGCGGAATATAAAAGTCGTGGATGACTTTAGAGACGGTAACAAAATCAGCGTCAAGGTAAATCGCGCCGAGCAAGGCTTCAAAGGTATCGGCCAAAATCGAGGGCCGACGAAAGCCCCCCGATTTCAACTCACCTTCACCTAAACGCAGATATTGCGACAAATTAATGCTCTGAGCGATTTCAAACAAGGCTTGTTGCTTCACCAAATTTGCCCGCAAACGTGACAAATCCCCTTCATCTTGCGCGTTATAGCGTTCAAATAACAGGGCAGCAATCACGCAATTGAGCACAGAATCCCCTAGAAATTCGAGGCGTTCATTATGCACAGCGCTATGGCTGCGGTGCGTCAAAGCCTGCTGCAACAACGCAACATTCTTAAATTGATAGCCTAAACGGCTTTGCAGAAGGCTCAGATCCATGCCAGTACGTCTATCTTTACCTTCATTAAGGAACCGAAGCGGCAGGTTTTTTCGGGCCATCCGCAAATGGATTGGTTTTTGCTGTCGTCGCTTCAAAGTCAAACAGCAAACTCACTGGCCCCACGATAGGGATTTTCTTTTGGTAGGCAAAACTTACCTCCAAATGACCAGCCTCTTGGGTAATTTCTAGATCATCTGCACCGAGCGAAGTGAAATAACCACTGATTTTTTGCTTGGTGAACGAATCTTTAATTTCGCGTGCCGTCGTCCCCGCGTCTCGGGCGGTATAAATCGCGGCGCGCATTGAACGATACTCCACCACGACGGGAATGACCTTCATCAATAACATGGCCACGGCTGACAGCGCGATCAAAATCAGGATCAAACCAACGATGGATAGACCAGCCTGACGTTGCAAAGGGATCAATTTTTTTCTATGCCACATATGCTACTCCCGGTATGTTGTTGTGCTCTATTTGAATTCTTTACTAGCGCGAACTTCGAAAAATGTATTACACAGGCTTCGGTGAGCTAGCGTTTTTCGAAGTTCCCTAGCAATGATGCGGCAACGGCTATTGGAAACTACCCACGCGTTTTACATTGCCAAAATTCATCCAAACAAAAAATGCCTTACCGACAATATTTTCATCTGGCACGAAGCCCCAATAGCGACTATCTGCACTATTGTCACGATTATCGCCCATCATAAAATAGTTCCCACTAGGGACGGTACACACAAAGCCTTCTGCATTATAGGAGCAGAGTTCACGCTTAGGGAAGTTGTGTGGGCCATTGACGTAGGAAGGCGCATCATCATTCAAAATATTGTGCTTCACACCCGTTAAATCTTCCGAAAATTGTTTGGAATACTTCAATTGTTCGTTTGGATTGTCATTCAGGTAGTCAGGCAAATTTTCATAGGCAAGTTCTTTGCCATTGATGGTCAAACGCTTGTTTTTATATTCCACCCTATCACCCGGCACCCCCACCACACGCTTGATGTAATCCTTCGTCATATCTTCTGGATATTTGAAGACCATCACGTCGCCGCGCTGAGGATTGGAGATTTCGATAATTTTTTGATTGATGATAGGCAAGCGAATACCGTACTTGAATTTATTGACGAGGATTAAGTCGCCAATTTGCAAGGTCGGCACCATCGAGCTAGAAGGGATTTTGAATGGCTCATACAAGAATGAGCGCACGGCAAACACCATCACAATCACAGGAAAAAAGCTGCCGGAGTACTCGATCCACGTTGGCTGCCGCAACATTTCCGCTTCCAACGCTTCGCGCTGGCTTGCGGCAGCGGTATCAACCTTCACGCCATCACGTGCTAAGCGCGCATTACGAGCATCGAATTCGGCTAGCGCCGTATCCGCCGCAAGGCGACGCTGCTTGGCAAAGACAAACACATCCGCAAACCAGATGACGCCAGTGACTGCCATCGCGATGAACAAGATCAAGGCAAAATTGCCCAACAAACTCTCCATGATTATTTATCATCCACTTGTAAAATTGCCAAAAAGGCTTCTTGCGGGATTTCCACCGAACCCACTTGCTTCATCCGCTTTTTGCCCGCTTTTTGTTTTTCCAACAATTTGCGCTTACGGCTAATATCACCGCCATAGCATTTCGCCAACACGTTTTTACGCAAGGCTTTGACGTTTTCACGGGAAATAATGTTCGAGCCAATCGCCGCTTGAATTGCCACATCAAACATTTGGCGCGGAATCAATTCGCGCATCTTCGCTGCCACTTGACGACCACGGAATTGGCTATTCGCACGGTGAACGATAATCGCTAGCGCATCTACTTTTTCGCTATTGATCAACATATCGACCTTGACGACGTCAGAAGCGCGATTTTCTTTGAATTCATAATCCATCGACGCATAGCCACGCGAAGTCGATTTCAATTTATCAAAGAAATCGAGCACGATTTCCGCCAT
>JACPVY010000491.1 GCA_016197345.1 Burkholderiales bacterium | reverse complement strand
ATTGTGAAGCAAGTGCCTGCTTTTAGGCGACGCTAGGAAGCAATTCATCGACACCATACATTTGCAACAAACTTTGCAAATTGGCTGGCAAATGTACAAATTCTAGGGTCAGATTTTTGCTATGCGCGGCGCGCTGCCACGCTAGCATGGTGGCAACCGCCGCCGAATCGAGTGTCGCCAATTGCGCAAAATCAAATTGGGTCGTGCCTGCCGCTATCGCCGCCAATCCCGCCTTTAAAGCGGAATTAGCGTCAGCGACGGTGATCGAGCTAGGGACAGAAAACATAGCGGACAATTATTTAGCGGCTTTGCTAGCAGTCGATTCTGCTAGTTTTTTGTTTTTGTCGGCCAAGGCTTTAATCAAACCATCAAAACCACCCGCGCTGATTTCTTTGGAGAAATTGCCTTTATAGGTTTCGACCAACCAAGCACCTAAGACATTGATGTCATAGATTTTCCAGCCGCCAGCGACTTTTTCTAAGCGATAGTTGAGTTGAATTGGTTCGCCACGGCTTTGGGTCACTTGCGAACGCACTTCGACTTCGGTGTCCGCAGGATCAGCACGCATCGGTTTGAATTCCAATTTTTGATTTTTCACTTGGGTGAGTGCGCCGGAATAGGTGTACACCAATAAAGTGCGGAATTCATTCGTCAATTTCTTTTGTTGATCGGCACTCGCGTCTTTCCAAAAACGACCGCTAGCGAGTGAAGTCATGCGTTGAAAATCGACGAAAGGCAAGATTTTGGTTTCGATTAAATCCATGACCTTTTTTTGGTCGCCCGCTTGGATATCTTTATTTTCTTTGACGGCATCGAGCACTTCTTGGCTGATGCGTTTGACTAAGGCATCTGGCGCTTCTTCTGCTGCATAGGCAGCACTGCCAGTAAGTAAGCTTGCACTGATGGCGAGCAACGCGAAAAGACGAGAGAACAATTGCATGATGGATTCCATTTCTATTGAACGAGTGCTACGCGTCTGCCGCAACAATTGCAACAGTTCCCGCGCTTAACGCGCTTGAACTGCCTAGGAAACAGCAGAAAGCGTAAAAATTGTTACTGAATACATTGATGACTGCGCTATGGTGCTCAGCCTTCGCTATTTTTCTTCGGCACTGGCGGCGCTGGCCGCATCGACAGCGGCGACTGTAACTTCGGGCTCTGCGGTGAGCGCGCCTACGGTAGCGGCCTCTTTCGTAGCAGATTCACCCTCACCCTTCGAACTTTTCGGTTGCGGCATTTCGCCATCAAATACTTTGCTTTCACGGCGCTGCAAGAATCCATCACGAATGAATTCATAGCGATCCAAGGCGGCTTCTTCTAGCAAATTCGAAGCATCTAACAAACCCGAGCGCTGATCTACCACACGCAACACATTGCCAGCATAGCGCGCACGATCTGGTTTTTTATAGTTCCATGGATCCCCCGCAAAGTCTAGCGGGAAAGCCACGGTATCCCTGAGCGTAGAAGGCCCCAGCAAGGGCAATACAATATAGGGGCCAGGTGCGATCCCCCATTTACCCAAGGTTTGGCCGAAATCTTCTTTATGCTTAGGCAAACCAGCATCGGAAGCAATATCAATTACGCCAGCCAAGCCAAAAGTCGAATTCATCGCGACACGCGTGACGTCGGTCATCGCATCGTTCACTTTGCCTTGCAGCAGATTATTCACAGCCGTCCATAAATCGCCCAAATTGCCAAAGAAATTGCCGACCGCAGTTTGGGCAAAGGAAGGGGTGACGGCTTGATAGACCTTGGCCACTGGCTTGAGCGCCACTTTATCCACGGTATCGTTGAAGGTAAACATAGCGCGGTTATAGCCTTCGAGCGGATCGCGTGGATTGCCACTGGTCGCGCAGCCAGTCAAATTGGCGGCAAGCAGTAACGCAATGCAATACAACCAACGGCGAGGAGAAACTAAGGTTAGCCGGGGACTAGGGAGCGGATTCATTTTGCACCATCCTTTCCTTCTGCAGCCTTGCTATAGAGGAATTGCCCGATAAGGTCTTCAAGGACGACGGCAGACGAGGTCATTTTGATCTTGTCGCCATTAGCCAGTAGATTGGTATCACCGCCCGGCTCAATTCCAATATATTGCTCGCCGAGCAAACCCGCCGTCAATATTTTAATTGAGCTATCTTTCGGAAATTGATGGGCGCTATTAAGGTTGAGGGTGACAATCGCTTGGAATTTTTTATCGTCAAAGGTAATCGCGCCAACCCGACCCACTACCACACCGGCGCTTTTGACAGGTGCTTGTGGTTTCAAGCCGCCAATATTGTCAAAACGCGCGCTCACGGCATAGGTTTGGCTACCCAAATTGAGCGAACTCAAATTGCCCGCTTTCATCGCCAAAAACATCAAGGCGGCGACACCCATCAAAACAAACAACCCTACCCAAATATCAATCGCTTTGCGTTGCATGGCTAATCCTCTGAACTGTGCCTTACGTTTAGATTTTTCTTAAAGCTTGTACTTACATACTTATTTATTGAACATCAGCGCGGTCATCAGGAAATCCAACCACCACACGGCGAGGGAGGAAATCACCACCGTCCGGGTGGTCGCCCCGGCGACGTCTTCCGGTGTGGCGCGCGCCTCGTAGCCCTGAAATAGCGCAACAAATGTAACGGCGACGCCAAACACGATGCTCTTGATAAAACCATTCGCGATATCGGCCCAGACATCGACCCCAGATTGCATCTGCGACCAAAATGCGCCTTCATCGACCCCGATTAACTTGACGCCGACGACATAGCCACCGAACACGCCGACTGCGCTAAAAATCGTCGCTAAGATCGGCATGGCGATCACGCCCGCCCAAAACCGTGGCGCTAGCACCCGTTGAATTGGGTTGACGGCCATCATTTCCATCGCCGCTAATTGTTCGCCCGCTTTCATCAGGCCGATTTCTGCCGTCAACGAGGTGCCAGCACGTCCGGCAAACAGCAATGCCGTCACCACTGGCCCGAGTTCACGCGTCAGCGACAAAGCGACTAACAACCCTAGCGCTTGTTCCGAACCATATTTATTCAAGGTGTAATACCCTTGCAGGCCCAACACCAAACCCACAAACAGCCCTGAGACGCCAATCAGCAATAAAGAATAATTGCCGATGAAATGGATTTGCTGGGTAATTAAGCGTGGCCGTTTCCACAAACCACCAGAAACCGCCAAGATATTGAAGAAGGAGCGGCAGGCATAGCCAACATGCGCTGTCGTTTCACGGCAACTACGGCCTATGTTTTCGAGTAAGGTGACGATCATGGTTTATGCCTCCAAGCCAAGATCGGCAGCAAGCGAGCGGCCTGGATAATGAAACGGT
>JACPVY010000490.1 GCA_016197345.1 Burkholderiales bacterium | reverse complement strand
TTTATTTTTAGATGATTTGCAATGGGCCGATGCGGCGACGATGCAGTTGCTGCAATTTATTTTGACCAATTCGACCCTGCAATACTTCTTGCTGATAGGGGCGTATCGCGATAACGAAGTCAACAGCGCGCATCCTTTGATGAACACGCTAGCGACGATCAAAAAGAGCGGCACCGTCGTCACAAACATGGTGTTGCAGCCATTGAAAGAAGAAGATGTCGCGGCGCTTGTCGTCGATACCGTGAACGATGATGGTGAAGAAGTCGCGGCCTTAGCGCAATTGGTTTTTGACAAAACGGCGGGCAATCCTTTTTTTACAATCCAATTTTTGACGCATTTAGCAGACGCGCGGCTGTTGACCTTTGATGGTGAAAGTGGGCGTTGGTGTTGGGACTTAAGCGGCATACGCGCCGAGGGTTTTACCGAAAACGTGGTCGATCTGATGATAGACAAGTTGCAAAGCTTGCCTGCGCAGACCTTAGAAGCGATCAAGCTCTTTGCTTATCTCGGCAATCAAACCGATGTGCATAGCCTCGCCTTGGTGCATGGGCAAAGCGTAGGCGCGACGCACGAACATCTGTGGCCAGCGGTGCGCTTGGGCTTGATTTTGCGGATGGGGAATCAATACCGCTTCCAACATGATAGGGTGCAAGAAGCGGCCTATTTATTGACGCAAGAAGAAGCGCGTCCCGCTTTGCATTTGCATATTGGTCGCACGCTGTTATCGCAAATGACCGCCTCTGCGGTCGAAGAAGAACCGTTTGGATTGGTCAATCATTTTGATCGCGGCATTAGCCTGATCACCGACGAATCTGAACGCGATTGGTTGCGGCAACTGAATGTATTAGCGGGCAAGAAAGCCAAATTAGCGGTCGCTTATGCTTCGGCCCATAATTATTTTTCGCAGGCGGTCAGCTTACTGCCCGAAAATGGTTGGGATACCTGCTACCAAGATAGTTTTGGCCTGTATCTCGCGTTGGCCGAATGTAAATATTTGCTCGGCGAATATCGCTCTGCCGACGAAGCATTTGGCCTCATCCCAGCACATGCCAATTGCGACTTAGACCGCGCGCGGGCAACCATTTTGCGCGCAGCACTGTATCAAATTTCCGGGCGCTTGGAAGCCGCCGTTTCGACCCTGTTGCAAACGCTACAGCTATTTGGCATCCGCTTCCCGCAAGAGCCGCAAGAAATTGCGGCAGAAATGCAAAAAGAACAGGCTGAGATTGAGCGCACAATGGCCGGACGTAAAGTCGCTGATCTCATGCATTTGCCGATTGAGCGCGACCCCGAAGTCTTGATTTTGCTCGAATTATTATCGCAATCCGCCATTACGCTTTATCTAGCACGGCCACAAATTTTCCCACTGAATGCCTTGAAAGCGCTTAACTTTGCGCTGCGCCATGGCAATACCGAAACCTCGTGCTTAGCGTATTCGTATTATGCGATTTGGCTGATCACGCAAGGGGAAATTGCGCGGGCGTTTGAGTATTCGGAATTAGCAATTGCGCTCAATCAGCAATTTGAAGACAGCAAGCGCAAAGGGCGGCTACTGTTTAATCACGGTAATTACATCAACGCTTGGCGCAAACCAATGGCGGTCGGCGTAGAAATTTTGCAAAATGGCTTTGTCGCCTGCGAAGAAGCGGGTGATTTAGTGTTTGCCTGCTATTGCGCCCACATCGGGATTTGGAATCGAATTGAAAAAGGTGACACACTCGACAACGTGCATGAAGCGATACGGCAATATCTGCCTTTCGTCGGCCAGTGTCAAAACACGGTGGTATTGCAAACCCTGCGTTTGTATCAGCAATTTGTCGCTTGCCTGCAAGGCAAAACTTGGGATGTCAGTAGCTTTGACGATGACAATTATTCCGAGCACTTAGGTTTTGCCGTATTGACGCAAGCGAATTTCGGCACCGGGATTACGCGTTACCACATCATCAAACAAATCAGTGAATTCACCTTTGGCAATTTTGCCTCGAGCTTGAAATTTGCCCAGAACGCGCATGAATTGCTGCGTGCAGTGAATTCCTCGCTGATCGAAGCGAATCATCATTTTTATTACGCGCTAACGCTGTGCACCTTGTATTTTGACGCCGATGAAATCACGCGCGGTCAATATGCGGCAATTTTGCGTGAGAAAAAAGAAAAGCTGGCGGTGTGGGCGGCGAATTGTCCCGAAAATTTTGGCACCCGTTTCCAATTGGTGTTGGCGGAAATCGCCCGGATCGAAGCCCGCCACGATGCAGCAATGCTGCATTACGAGCAAGCCATCGACCTCGCTCATCGCAACGAATTTGTACAAAACGAAGCGCTAGCAAATGAATTAGCAGCGCAGTTTTATTTCATGCGTGGTTTTGATCGCATCGGCAAAACCTATTTGCTCGAAGCGCATCGTCTCTACGGCGAATGGGGCGCGACAGCTAAACAACGGCAGCTCGAACGCCGCTTCCCAGGGCTGGCCGCGCGTGTTGCTTTAGCCGAAAAAGCCGCCCTCAGCACCCGCATCGAACAGCTTGATGTGCAAAGCGTGATCAAAGCCTCACAAGCGCTCTCTAGCGTGTTCGAATTGAATAGTTTGATTGAAACCCTGCTGCGCATCGTGATTGAAAATGCTGGGGCCGAGCGTGGCTTGTTGATTTTGCCCTCGGAGCAAGGCTATCGGATCGAAGCCTCAGCCTCGACCGATCATGACGGCGTGCAGGTGCATTTCTTGCAAATGCCAGTCACCAGCCACGATTTGCCGGAAAACGTATTGAAATACGTCTCCCGCACCCACGAAAAAGTCTTGCTCGACGATGCTGCGGGCGAAAATCCCTATTCGCACGATGTGTATTTGCTGCAAGCGATGCCGCGCTCAGTCTTGTGTTTGCCGCTGCTCAAGCAAGGCCAACTCGATGGTATGTTGTATTTGGAAAATCGCTTGACGCCCGGCGTGTTTACCCCGGCGCGGATTGCGGTATTGGAAGTGTTAGCAAGTCAGGCCGCGATTTCGCTCGCAAGTGCGACGCTATTGCTCAATTTGCAGCAAGAAAACGGCGAACGCAAACGGGCCGAGGCGGCACTGCAACAGCATCGCGATCAATTGGAAGTGACCATCGCCGAACGTACCGCTGAATTGGTGCGCAAAAATCAAGAAGTGGAGCAGCAAAAATCCGATCTGGAGCTAGTGCACAATAACATCATCGTCGTCAGTGAAATTGGTCGCAAAATGACGGCTAGCTTGAGGCGAGATGACATCATCACGGCGCTCTGCGATCACATCAACGAATTGATGGATGCGACGATGGTCGCCGTTGGTTTTTACCACGAAGAAACGCATCGCATTGATTACCCATACACCATGATAGAGCAGGTGCGCTTGGCCCTCAAAGGGACACAGATGCGAGCGACGGTGCAGCGCTTGGCCGAGTGGAGTGTGGCGCAGCATAGCGAAATCTTCCTCAATGATTTTGCCCAAGAGGCAGCCCAATATCAGCTCGAAAATGAGACAGTGGTGAGCGCTAGCGTGGGTGAGCAGGGGGTAGATAGCGCATGGCCACAACCGGGATCGGCAATCTATGTGCCGTTGATGGTGAAGGATCGTGTGTTGGGCGTGATAAGTGTGCAAAGTCGGCAAACCAATGCCTATCAACGCCATCATTTGAGTGTATTGCAAACCTTGGCAGCCTATGCGGCAGTGGCGCTGGACAATGCGCAAGCGTATCAAAAACTGCAAGAAGCGCAAAAGCAATTGGTGGCGCAAGAAAAAATGGCCGGTTTGGGTTCGCTGGTCGCTGGTGTCGCGCATGAATTGAATACCCCAATCGGCAATTGCTTGCTGTCTTCTTCTGTGCTGCTGGAATCGACCGAAGGCATCAATGCCAAAATGGCGGCGGGGGCGATACAAAAAGCGGATTTGCGCGCCTACCTCGCGTCGGCACAAAATTGTTCAACGATTATCCATCGTGGCTTAACCAGCGCGGCGAACTTGGTTTCTAGCTTTAAGCAAGTGGCTGTGGATCAAACAACCGAACAGCGCCGCGTGTTTGATTTGCGTAAAACCAGCCAAGAAATCATCGACAACATCATGGTGCGCGTCAAAAAGACGACTCATACGCTGACGATGGAAATTCCCGACGGTATTTCGATGAATAGCTATCCCGGCCCCTATGGCCAAGTGATCAGCAATTTCATCAACAATGCCTTGCTACATGGGTTCGAAGATATCAAAGGCGGTAAGATGGTTTTACGCGCCTTCCCACCGCAAAACGGCCGCGTGAAAATCGTCTTCTCAGATGATGGCAAGGGCATTCCTGACGCACATTTGAAGCGTATTTTCGATCCATTCTTCACCACCAAATTAGGGCAAGGTGGCAATGGTTTAGGGCTATCGGTGAGCTTCAACATCATCACCTCTTTGCTCAAGGGCGATGTGCAAGTCGAAAGTAGCGTCGGCCATGGCGCGACCTTTACGCTGGAATTGCCATTGAATGTGCCGGAAGGTGAGAAAAAATAAGACAGTGCTAAAGCCTGAGAGGCTAGCACACTAGGGTGTGTTGGTATTGTCCACGCTTGATAAAGGCATTTCTAGGGCGTGCAAAATGCGACGGCTTGCATGCCTCTGCTCCGCGCACCATTTACCTCAATCACAGCGGTATCGCCACAAAAGACAAAAGCCGCGCATGGCTGGCGCGGCTTTTGTCTTTTAATGTGTTTCCGTTGCTTTGGCAGGATAGGTAATCCAAATCACGCGAACATTGCGATTTTTTGCGGCGTTTTCGATATTGGCCACTTTTTTGCCATCGACCCAAGTATCAAAGCGGTCATCATATTCCCGATTGCTGGTATTGGTCGGGCTGGTGGTGCTGCAACCAGCTAAGATCTGTGATTGAAATATATGCGACGTAGAAAAAAAGGCAAGGATTGTTACGCCGCGCTGAATATCGTTTATTTCCTTATTCAGCGCGGCATTGGCGTGCATTAGCGCAGCAATTGTGTGGGTTTGTGGCGGGCAGTAGCGTGGCTATGTTCATGTATGGGCTGAGGCGTATCGTTTTTGAAGGCAGTCATCAATTGCGCTAATTCATCGGCTTGGTCGCGTAGGTTTTGCGCCGCAGCTAATGCTTCTTCGACTAGCGTTGCATTTTGCTGGGTGACTTGATCCATCTGCACAATCGCCTGATTGACTTGTTCTATGCCTGCACTTTGTTCGTGGCTCGCAGCGGTGATATCGCGCATGATGCTGGTGACATGTTCGACAGAGCTAACGATTTCATCCATGGTCTGTCCTGCTTCATCGGCTAGCTTACTGCCGCCATCGACTTTTTCAACCGAGGTGGTGATCAAGACTTTGATTTCTTTCGCCGCTGCGGCTGAGCGTTGGGCAAGGTTACGGACTTCGCCCGCCACCACCGCGAAACCGCGCCCTTGTTCGCCAGCGCGTGCCGCTTCTACCGCCGCATTCAATGCCAAGATATTGGTTTGGAACGCAATGCCATCGATCACGGCGATGATATCGACGATTTTATGTGAGCTGAGTTTGATGTCTGTCATCACCTCTTTCACTTGCGACACCATTTGTCCGCCCTTGCTGGCGACGCTAGAAGCGATCAGCGCCAGATTATTCGCTTGATCGGCGGAATCCGCATTATTTTTCACGGTGGAGGTGAGTTCTTCCATTGACGAGGCGGTTTCTTCTAGCGAAGTGGCTTGCGATTCTGTGCGCTCAGAAAGATCGGCGTTACCTGCCGAAATTTGATGCGCCACCACGCCAATTGCATTGCTACTGCTACGCACTTTGCCGACGATGCCGCCGAGGTTTTTGCCGATGCCATTGATTGCATGGATCAGATAACCAATTTCATCACGTCTATCGCTATCGATGGTTGCACTCAAATCGCCATGCGCGAGCTGGCGTGCCGCCTCGGTTGCAGTTTGCAAGGGCTTGCTGACGATGTGGCGAATCACGCTATACATGGCGCCTGCTAATAGCAACACAAATAGCGCCCCTATCATCGCATAGCGATTGCGTATCTTTTGCGCTTCTTCGATCAGCTCATCGGTATACGCTCCACCAGCAATCATCCAACCCCATTCTTGCGCGGTCGCAAACACCGCAAATTTTTCGCGTGGCACGGTTTCGCCTAATTCAGAATTGAGCCAAGGATAATGCAACATCCCTTGTTTTTTCTGCACCATGTCGCGCACAATTTCCTTGCCATTCGCATCTTTCGCACCAAGCAGATCGCTGCCTTCTTTCGCTGGATGGACCAGCGCAATACCGTAATCTTTCCCTTCTTTGGCGTTGACGACAAAGAAATAGCCTGTTTTTCCGACCTTCATTTCGCGAATTTTGTCGCGGATTTTCTTGCTCTGCTGATTGAAATCAACCCCAACGAAACTCGCCCCGATCAGCTTACCTGCACTATCTTTGATCGGGTCATAGCGCGTCATGAAGGGTTTGCCAAAGAGTGTGGTCACGCCTGTGAACGCTTGCCCGCCATTCAAGGCGCTATAGGCTGGGCTGGCGTGGTCGAGCGGCGTACCGATGGCGCGTTCGCCATTTTCTTTTTTGACCGAGGTGCTAATCCGAATGAATTCATCACCATGTTTGACAAATAGCGTCGCTACCACCCCACTCTGGTTCAAGAAGCGATCTGGTATCGTGAAATCGAGATTGAGAACTGCTTCGCCATGTTTGAGGCTTGGTACTTGCTTACCAGCGACATCGAGCATTTTTTCGCTGTCGAGTTGAAATTTATCAGGGAAATTGCCAACAAATAAATGTGCATAGCCATCGATTTCGCTGCGCAAAGTGCTATCAAAAATACCGATCATGTCGGTAATAGTCTGCAACTTGATTTTGATTTCTTCTTCCGCATCATGCGCGATCAGGGCTGAAATTGAATAACCTATCAAGAGCGTGAAGGCGGCAAAGCCAACCACGGTGAGCATAAAAATCAGACTAGAGAGTTTGGCGCCAACGCTCCAATTGCTGGTGAAGGAAAGAATATTTTTCACGCTCGGGTCCCTATTCAAATTGAACAATGTCTATGCCGATTGTGTTAACGATGCTTATTGGGCAATGTTGAGTGTCGCTGGATGCTACAGGTGCTTCTGATGTTGTGATGTGTTTGCACAGCATACTGCTTACTGTGCATTGCAAAGCCGATAACGGTAACGATAGCGATAAATTTTTAACAGGTGATGGAATAAAAAGCGCTGTGACGATATCTTCCCCTAGTCTGTCGCTGCTTTGCTAGTGCAGTTATCTACCTCGCCCCCCAGAGTTGCGATTATGGGACATGTTGGGTTTTGCTGCTCATCGTGACACGCTTCGACTAGCGCTTGCAAAGCTTTTTCAATGTGTTGTAAATCGGCAATTTTTTGCTGGATTGTGTGCAAGCGCTCGTTGGCGAGCTGGCGTATGGTGCAGCGCTCTAGGCCATCATCTAATTGCAGTAAGGTGACTATTTCGTCTAAGACAAAACCTAATTTTTGCGCCCGCTTGATAAACGCGATGCGCTGCACTAAAGACGCTGGATAGCGTCGAATCGCCCCGTCTTGTAGCGTGCCAGTAGGCAATAGCGTGCGTTTTTGGTAATAGCGTATCGTTTCCACACCGACGCCAGCGGCTTTAGCGAGTTGGCCTATCGTTAAAGTTGGTGGTAGACCAAGATTGTCGGCATGTAAATTGGCCATATTTTTCACAATTTCTCCTTTTTGCGAATTTGTCCTTGACTCTGTTCTTAGGTACAGAGTCTATCCTTAAAGTATGGAGGCTATGATGAAAAATTCGCACATCCCTGAAGCAGACAATATGCCAGACGCTAACCACCTTCCCCATCCTACGGAAAAACCAGCAGGTGGTTGTTGTGGTGGGCAGCACGAACATCCCCCAGCGGCATCGAGTAGCGCGCAGTCAGCGCTAAAAACGGGATTAAAGCCCGAGCTAAAGCCGGGGCTTAATGCGCAACGCCGCATCATGATTCCGATTGCGAGCGGCGCGCCAAAAATGGAAACCCAAGCCGATTCGCCGCATATTGATCCCGTATGCGGCATGCGCGTAGCGGCCAAGCCAGAGCGCTTGGTGCAGCATGGCGGGCAAGACTATTATTTTTGCTGCACCAGTTGCCAACAAAAGTTTGCCGCTGACCCGGTGAAATATCTGCAACCCAAGCCTGCGGCGAAAGTGGCTGCGCCAGTTGATCTTGGTGCCGTCTATATTTGCCCGATGTGTGAAGGTGTCGAGCAAATCGGCCCGGGTGATTGCCCCAAATGCGGCATGGCGCTAGAGCCACGCGATGCTGATGTCGCTGCTGATGATGGCCCGTTGAAGGCAATGCAGCGACGTTTTTGGTTTGCGCTAGCGTGTAGTGTCCCGCTATTGTTCATCGCGATGAGTGATTTGTGGCCGAGTTTGCACCACGCTTTGCAAAGTGCGCTCGGTGCCAAGCCTATGCAATGGCTGCAAGCGCTATTAGCGACCCCAGTGGTGCTATGGGCAGCAGCACCGCTCAATCACCGCGCCTGGCGCTCGTTTGTGACGCGGCAATTGAATATGTTTAGCCTGATTGGCTTAGGTACCGCCAGCGCCTATCTGTTCAGCGTCTTTGCTTTGTTGTTTCCGGCGCTATTGCCCGCGGCTTTTTTAATGCACGGCATGCCGCCGCTGTACTTTGAAGCCTCCGCTGTCATCGTCACGCTGGTGTTGCTAGGGCAAGTATTAGAAATGCAAGCGCATGGCAAAACCAATCTGGCGCTGCAATCATTGCTAGCGTTAGCACCGCCGACCGCGTTGCGCGTTGGTGCGGACGGCAGTGAGCAAGAAATCGCGCTCGATCAAGTCCAACTAGGGGACACGATACGTGTCAAACCCGGCGCGCGCATCGCGGTCGATGGTATTTTGCTGCAAGGGCAGGGTGTGGTGGATGAGGCGATGTTGAGCGGCGAATCGTTGCCCGTGATGAAAGAAAAAGGCAGCAAATTACTCGCTGGCACGGTAAACACGCAAGGTAGCTTCACGATGCGCGCTAGCCAAATCGGCAAAGGGACAGTCTTAGCGCATATCGTCGAGATGGTGCAGCAGGCTGCACGTTCGCGGGCGCCGGTGCAAGCGCTAGTGGATCGCGTTTCTAGCTGGTTTGTCCCTGCGGTGGTGGGCGTGGCTGTGCTGGCTTTTGTGCTGTGGGCCAGCTTTGGTCCGCCGCCCGCGCTGGCGCATGGTTTGATGGCGGCGGTGGCGGTTTTGATCATCGCCTGTCCCTGCGCGCTCGGGCTGGCAACGCCGATGTCGATTACGGTGGCGATTGGGCGCGGTGCTTTAAGCGGTGTGTTGATCAAAGAAGCACAAGCGCTGCAAGCAATGGCTGCCGTGGATACCTTGATCATCGACAAAACCGGTACGCTCACGCTAGGCAAGCCGCAATTGCAGCAAGTGCTGGCGCTGGAGAATAGCGATCAGTTGTTGCAACTGGCGGCAAGTTTAGAAACATGGTCTGAGCATCCGTTGGCCTTAGCCTTGCTACACGCGGCGCGCGAGCGTGCATTGCCATTACAGCGGGTGGAGGATTTTCAGCAAGTGGCGGGTTTGGGGGTGAGCGGCAAGATTGATGGTGCGCTATGGCATCTCGGTAGCGAGCCATTTTTGCAGCAACACAATATCGCTTTGAACGCGTGGACAAACGAAGTCGCGCAGGCGAGGGCGCGCGGCCAAGGCGTCATTTATTTGGCGGATCAAACCCAACTGCGTGCCGTGTTTGTGGTGGCCGACACTATCAAACCCGG
>JACPVY010000489.1 GCA_016197345.1 Burkholderiales bacterium | reverse complement strand
CTTCGCGGGCGACGCGGGCTTGCTCTTTTTTGGAGAGTTTGCTGTAGTTTTTGAGCTGATCCTTGTATTTCTCAAAGGTTTGCGTGATTTTTGCTGCTTGCTCTTTGAGGTTGCTTACCGTGGATTTGAGTTCTGTTACCGTTTCCTTCAACTCGCTCACTTGGGTGGCGACATCAACCGCAGTTACGGCCACATCAACCGCCGTCATGATCCAGCCCACGACAGGTATCCAGCCTGTTAAACCGCGCCGTATCGCCATTTTGCCCAAGGCTTTCACGCCGTATTCCAAAATTTCTTTTTCAATCTTGGTAATGACTTTATCCGCCAACTCTTGCGCCAGCTTATACATCATGGCACTGATATCGTTGAAGTCTTTCAGCCAGTCGGTAAAGTTGTCGCCGGGTTTGACCAACAGCGGGCCGCAATGATCCAGTACCCAACTGGCTTCTTTGTCAGCATCCTTATGTCCCACGCGGGATTTCGGTCTGCCTTTGCCGCGATGCTTGTTTTTATCGTCGGCCTTGCATTTTTGCTCTACATGCTTTTGATCCTTAGCGCAGTCGGTTTTCGCTGCGGGGGTATCCATATAGTAATTGACTGGTGTATTTGGCCCGGTTGCCATCGTTTTCCTTTTTGATGTTCGCCGCTAGTTGCTTATTGGTGGTTGTGCGTCATCAAATCGACATGCCGACAGACATTGAAACCTTCAATTTTGACATCGTGCGACCAGCTCGTGAAATAGGCTTTGCCTTTAATGACATGACTGACAATGCCTTTCTGAAATTGCTCGGTAGCAGGTTCATTGCCCGTGCTGGTCGCAAAATAGGATTTGTCTTTCAACGATACTTGCGTGCCACAAATAAACACCGAAGTGGAGCCATTGGCTAAATCTTTGGTAAAGGCGGTATTGGTGTAAGGAATCGGGACAGGGCCAGCAGCGGGGCCGGGTGGACTCCAGCACACGTCAGGCGCTGCCGCTGCCGATTTGCCGTCCGCTGCTTTGCTGCTGATTTCTTTGCCATTGGCATAGACATGAGTTTCCATCTTTTGAATCCTTTTTTACTTAAACGTAGCGAACGATGCAGGCAGCGCGCAGCCCGTTGTCATTGGCAAAATGCAATACGCCTTGTGTGCCGGGGCCATCTTGTTCACCCATGATGCGGCTGAGATAGGCGAGACTGAGCGGGCCAGCCGCTGCGCCTGTTTCGCCAACACAATCGGCAATATGCAATAAGGGCAGTAAAACGCTGTCATCGGCCATAACGCGGGTATAGGCATTGGCGGCTTCTTTGGCGAAATACTGCTCGCCATTGAGATCATTCATCCGAAATTGCAAATGATTGGGCGCAAGCTTCGCCGATTCCAGTGCTTGCCGGATAGCCTGCGTCAAGCCGATTGCGCGATTCGGGGTTATGCCTTCAAAAACGGCTTTTTCGCGTGCCACGCCTGCTCCTGTAATCAGCAAACCCGAAGATTGCGGGGTAGCCAGTTCCAGCAGCAAAGCCGCTGCCCCTTCGCCGGGAATAAAGCCATTGCTGTTATCTGAGCAAAGCAAGCGCTCTTGTTCCAGATAATGGGAAATGGTGACGCTGTTAATATAACTATCGACACCCAAGAGCAAGACGCGGGAAACGGTGTTACTCACCAGCAGGCTTTGCGCACGCTGCAAGGCCGCACCGATCCCGGCTCGCCCATGCGGCGCTATCATCGAGCTGGCATGAAACGGCAATAAACCCTGCGCTGTAATATGTTCAACGCACGCATGCCAAATTTCGTCGTAACGTTCGTTTTCGGTATGGGGACGACCTTTTTCTGCGGCCATCAATATCAATGCTGCCATGCCTCATTGGTAGCGATGCTCATGCTTGTCCCTCGTGGCATTCTTCTTCATTTGGCGCTGCTTCTTGCGTGGAGCGCTGCTTGGCGCAATTCGTGCAGGCGTCCATGCCAACGATTTTGGCCTCCCACCAGTTTTTGCAGATTCCGGCAATGGCAATGGTTTTGACATCCTGAATACGGCGCTTGATTGGTATGCTGGTTCGCCAAACTGCGGTAAAGCGTGCTTGGTCTGGCTCAAAAAACAGCGTATCGACCACCACTTTAGGCTGTTCTATCGTGAAATCGCGCATTAGGATACGTACAGGCACTTTGTCCAAGCGCGGCAATTTGAAGCGCATTTCGGCCTGTTTAGGCATCAGATTCCATAGCACGACTTCCTCACCACCTTGCGGGTAATCTATTTGCTGGTCTTCTGGTGCGGCTTGATAAAAGCGTGTATCAAAGTCTTCCGGCAAGAATGGAAAAACATCGCGTTTCCAAGCCGCATCGTATGTGCCACTGAGCGGGCGACGTGGTAGCCAGTTGCGCGCCAACACCGAGAGAGCCGCAGGGGGATATTGTTCATCAGGCCGCAAAATAGCCTGGTTGTGCGCTTCCAAGGACGGCATCACTAAACCTGCAACAGCGGCAGGGTCAGTGCTATAGCCACAGCCTAACGGGTTTGCCGCATAGCTTTCACTCTGCCCGGCTTGTGGTAATGGGCGTGTGCCGCCAAAGGCGAAACCGTAATGCAAAGGCATGGTGAGAAATTCCTCTGCGTTACCAGCCGCTGCATTTTCTCCTTGCCATGTGCGTGGGCCATGCACCCGCAAGATTTTTTGATGCGCACCGATCTGATAACCCGCCAGCAATTCACGCACGGGCTTACCGTCTGGCGCATAGGCACGCGCCGAAAACAGTACATCGCACCGTGGTTTCGTTGGTGCAAAGTCGCTTTCATACAGCGGAATAGAGTTGGCGGTACAGATATCGCTATATTGCACGGGCATTGCTGCCATTGGCCGAACAACGCCATTGCTAAATTGCCAGCTTCCTTTGACGATGATCAGTAAATGTTCTTGTCCTGTTTTGTCAACTGCGACAGTGGTATCTGCCACAAGGTATTTTGATCCGATTGCCAGTTCCATTATGCTCTTGCCGCCTCAATTGATTTGCACAGAACCCGCCAGCAAGCGCTGAGTGGTGGTGGCTTGGCTGGAGATATAGACACCACGCAGCAAGATCCGTCCGTCGCTGGTGAGGATGATAGCCGCCTCGCCACAGCGCAATTCCAACTCCTGCCCGGCATGAATTACAACCCGCTCTTTATCCACGATTAATTCTGTGGGTTCGGCGGCGCTGAGGCAGGTAACGCCTTGGCTAGCAATTTCCAATGTAGCAGGTGTGGCGGGCTGGGCATTGTCAGCATGCATCGGGCCAATGATCAGCGGGCGGGTAGTGTCACCCTGCAAAAACATGACGGCTATCGACATACCGGGGGCCAGCAGTCCGGGAATGCATGCGGCATTCGCCTGCACCTGCGTAATGCCGACTGCATCAAGCGCTATCTGATAACAGCCATCACTATGCGCCGCCAGAATCTTGCCAACTACCACACCATGCACGGCTTGCTGTTGTGGTCTGAATTCTTGCTGCAAGAGGTTGGCAAAACTTGATACTTCTGGCGCTGGTGTGTTGGCTGGTGCGCGGCCAGTGGCGACCTTGGCATATTTGATGCGTTCTTTCTTCATCAATCAATTCTCTAAAATGTTTTTTCCCTTGACGGTGATATTGCCGTCAGCCTGATAGTGTTGTTCGCCCGTTGCGCCGACAGAAATCTGGTGGCCATTGACGCTGATATTGCCGTCTTTGTCCATCCTGATTACCGATTTCCCGCAAACGAATTCAATACTATCGCCCACTTCTACACGCCAGTTCTTACCAATGCGAGTGGTAACATTTTTGCCCACTTCGGTATTGCGGTTATCACCAATGCTGATTTTTTCATCATGATCAACGCGCTCGGTGCGATTGTTGTGGATGGTAATGACTTCATCGTGATCCACTGTCTCGCTGGTTGTAAAACTGGCCTGCGACATAGGGGCGATCTGGATTGCCTTGCAAATAGCCAATCAGCACTTCCGTACCAATACGGGGAATGGCAATCATGCCGAAATTCTTGTCGGCCCACGGCGTGGCGACACGCAGCCAGCAAGAGCTTTTTTCGTCAAGCTTCCCCATTCTGTCCCAATGAAACTGCACCTTGATACGACCGTATTTGTCGGTATAGATTTCTTCGCCCGCTGGCCCAACTACGGTAGCGGTGTCGTTGCCAGCTACTTTGATGGGTTGGCTGTTGAAACCGACAGGTGGACGCCAGCGCACATTGCGCCGCAAACAGGTAAAGCTGTTGCTGTAATATGCCTCGCCGCCTTCCGAGTTCAGCAAGTTATTACGGGCGGTGTGGCTGGCGCGCAAGATCAGAAATTCGTATTCGGTATTGGAGCCTTGAAAGCTTTGGCTAAGCGAATCTTTAGTCAGGCGAAACCAACGCCCCGGCTTGATATAGCGGCTGTCACTGGTGGCAGTGAACGTTTTGCCACTGGCATCAATCTGTTCCATGCGTCGCTTGGCCAGCAATGCGCCCATTGCGCTATCTTTGTAGCCGTATAAGCCGTGATAGCGATATACCTCAATCTTATGCACGTCACCTTGCCTATGTTGGCTTGTGTCTGTCACCACGACAGGCGTAGGCGCTTTGAAGTCGAAGCTGGAATAACTGACCTTGCCCGACACTATCGAGCGCTGGGGTTGCCAGTTCGAGATTTTGTCAAACTTGTTGCTGCCACCATCATGATGCAGCGGTATCGCCGGGTTGCCGTCGATAGGCTCCGCCGCCATCGAGTAATCCGATAACATCAGGCGGTGGCCGCTAGCGGTATGCTCATACCAGTAATGCAAACCGTGTTCTTCCCAATGGCGGTGCAGAAAGTTGTAATCGGATTCGTCATACTGCACGGTGAACGTGCGCTTGTGATCTCCATCGTGGATTTTGATTTCATAGCTGGCAGTGCCGTAATCGAGAAAAATCTCTTTGGTTTGTTCGGCAAGGGTTTGATTGTGGAAGATATAGAAATCGGTGCGCAAACGCAGCAACGCCAGCCAAGGTTTGAGGATCATTTGATAGACGGCGGTGCCGTTGTCTATCTTTTGCAGGCTGAATTCAAAGCAATAGCCATTGAAATAGCGCGTGCTGCGGTCATCGCGTAGCAGTTCAACGCAAACCATCTTGCCTTGCACGTCTTTCAGTGCGATGTCGGCATTATCCGATAGCAGTTGCAGGGTAAAGGTGAAATCGCTGGACAGGTGTTCTTCCGCAATCAGTTCGTTGATTAGCAAAGTGGACTGTGGCCCGTTATTGCGCGGGAAAGTCAACTTCATCAGGCGGGTTACATCATTGAGTATCGAAAACATAAACTAAGCAGTCAGTCAAAGCATAGGGTTGCACAAAGCACCGCCACGATGCGCAAGCACCAAGGCGAGGGGATTTTCTGTG
>JACPVY010000262.1 GCA_016197345.1 Burkholderiales bacterium | reverse complement strand
TGTGTGCGATCAAGCGATATGGATGGGCCAGCGGCCATTCCGGGAAGGTATTGGTAGAAAAGCGTTGATGCACCAGCGCTAACGCCGAGATGCAACGCGGGTCTTGCAGGTCTTTATAATAGACGCCGACTTGATCGGCCAGCAGTAAGCCTTTGTAGACGATGGTGCGGGCTGACATCGACGGCACGAAAAATTCTTTACCATGGATCAGTTTTAACGCTTGAATGGCGTGACCGGACGATTTGCGGATCACATACAGCTTACGTTCCAGTGCATCGGTGACCATGATGTCGGGGCCGCGACCGATGAAAATTTGGCGGATGATAGGTTCGCGTTTGCGCACTTCCGGCGACATCGGCATTTCACAATCGACAGGCACATTACGCCAACCGAGCACGACTTGACCTTCGATGCGCACCGCACGTTCAATTTCTTGCTCGCAAGCGATACGGGAAGCATGTTCTTTTGGCAAAAACACCATGCCAACACCATATTCGCCCGGTGGTGGCAGCTCTACCCCTTGTTTAGCCATTTCGTCGCGGAAGTATTGGTCGGGAATCTGAATCAAAATCCCGGCACCATCGCCCATCAACTTATCTGCACCCACCGCGCCACGATGGTCGAGATTTTTCAAAATCAACAAACCTTGCTCAACGACGGAATGGCTCTTGTTGCCCTTGATATGGGCGATAAATCCGACGCCACAGGCATCGTGTTCATTGGACGGGTCGTATAAGCCTTGGGCTTTCATGTCTGGGGTCTCCGCTACACGAATAAGTTAAGAACGAAATCAAGAATGAAATCAAGAATAGTGCAGTGCCACATTTTCTGCAATTGGATTAATTGGGGTCAGAGTACAATTATTTTTGTCTTTTATTTGCGGAAAAATAATTGGGGACAAAGTAAAACCTTGCAGCGATCGAGGGAAAGATTTGTTGGCCTTGGTGCTGGGAGGCAAAATTTTGGGTGGGGAAGGCTGATAAATAGGCGAAAAAATTATGTGAAGTGCCGCGCCCTGAGAGTGCCAAAGCAACAATGTCCGAGGGGCGGCGTAGGTGAGGTGGGGTAGCTAGGCTGACAATCCGTTTGCTTAAATCTCGATCATGTATGGCCAAGCAATAAAACTAGCGATGGCATCTGACTAGCAAACGGCGCTGTGGGACATGAGCCAAAAGGTTCAAGCGATATTGTAAAAATTTGCGATCATTGTAAAGGGCGATCACCTCGCTGAGAGTTGTGCTATGGAAAATCCGTAATGATGGAAACAATTGCATACATCTACCCATTGTGCTTGCCAGTTTGTTCGCCCTACTATGAGGCCCGCACAAAATACTGGCTATGAGCTGGGGCAAAAGCATTACGCACTATGGCTCTTGCGAAAAGGTGTGCGGGCCATCCGACCTTGTGTTAGCTGTGCTTGATCAAAGTAAGAGCAACATTTCTCGCGGTGGTGACACTCGCTACTGTTGTTTGCAATTCCCAGCCGTAGACATATCCATCAACATTTCCCCACTTATTGGAGTAATTAATGAGTCGTCGTTTGAGTCGTCGTTTTACCTTAGCCGCGCTAGCTTGTTCCGCGTGCTTATTCAGCAATGCTGCATTTGCAGAAGTGAATGCAACTTCCCGTTTGTTTAACACGGGTTTTCAATTGATAGACCTCGATACCACAGATGGCATTACACCTGAATTGGTGTTTAGCAATACACCTTGGTCGGGCGGCTATTCGAATATCACTGCCTCAAATGATAATTATCCATATGCATCGGACTATAAGCACCACCATGATAGGCAAGCGTTTAGCAGTAGCGTTAGCGCAGGTGATTCCAGTGTTTCGGTCAACTACAGCGGCGGCGGCTATTTTGCCAATTATGCAGTAGCAGGTACGACCGCTAGCGGCAATTTCTCTGGCTACTCTTCACAATCAATTGTGTTTTACCTCACGCCGAAAACTCGCCTAGTTGTGTTTGGCGATGCTGAAGCAAGTTTGCAATTCAGCGGCCAGCGTGAAGCGCGTGGTTTTGCTTACTCCTATGCATCGTTGAGCAATTGGACTGATTCGGGTCATGACGTGAACTATAGCGGATTGATTGACGGTGATAGTTCTTGGATAAAGGATAAACATATTTCCGAGCACTTCAGCATCAACATGGACAACAATGCCGATCACCAAATCACTGGCTATATGAACCTGAGCGCACAAGTAAATGCGACGTCAGGCCCGGCACCTATTCCTGAGCCAGAAACTTGGGCAATGATGCTGGGCGGTTTAGCCGCGTTGGCAGCGGTTGCTCGTCGTCGTCAGAAACAAGCGTAATTCGTGCTAGCCGGCATCAATTTGACCAAGTCCTGCCGCTGGTTCGCTTCAAGTGTGACGCTTGCGCGATACTAGGTCGATTGAAAAAACGCCGCTTGAATTGGGGACTCGCGTGACACATCACACGTGTCCCCAACAATCGACAGCATTGGGCAAACAAAGATTTGAGATTTATAGCAGAGGAGGCAAACGAACGCCCGGTTTAGCCTCGCTTACAAAAACATCCCGCCCGAAGCCTCTACCCGTTGCCCATTAATCCAGCGGCTGCCATCTGCAAATAACATACTGACCACATCGCCAATATCATCCGCTTCGCCGACCCGCCCGAGCGCAGTTTGCGCGGCAACAAAGCTATTAATGGCAGCATTATCACGCACTGCGCCGCCGCCAAAATCGGTGGCAATCGCACCCGGTGCGAGCACGTTGACGCTAATGCCACGCGCGCCGAGTTCTTTCGCTTGGTACTTCGTTAGCACTTCGATAGCGCCTTTCATTGCGGCATAGGCGGCGTAGCCGGGCAGGGCGAAGCGGGTCAAACCGGTCGAGACATTCACGATCCGCCCACCATCTTTCAGCATAGGCAACAGCGCTTTTTTTTCCTAGACCACGGCTAGCACCAGTGATGAGGGCGATTTTGTGTGTCATGTGATACTCCTTCAAAGTGTGATGTCGATGTAGTCATTGTATTGATGGATGTGAGAGAGATAAATTGGCAAAAAATGATTAAACTGTTCGCCTATGCCGAACAATAAGAGGGCAATATGGATCAATTACAGCTAATGCAAGTTTTCATGCGGGTAGCGGAAATGGCGAGCTTTACGCAGGCGGCTACCAGCATGGGGTTGCCAAAAGCCAGCGTCTCGGAAAGTGGGCAGAAGTTGGAGCAACAACTAGGGACGCGCCTCTTGCATCGCACCACACGTCGGGTGCAATTAACGCAAGATGGCGGCGCCTATTACGAACGTTGCAAAGATTTGCTCGCTGATTTTGAAGAAGCGCAGACCATGTTTAGCGCCAAGCCTGAATCTTTGCGTGGCCGCTTGCGGGTCGATATGTCGAGTGGGATCGCACAAAATATCGTGTTACCACAGTTGGCGCAATTTACCGCCTTGCATCCCATGCTGGAAATCGAACTCGGTAGCACTGATCGCAAAGTGGATGTTGTGCGTGAAGGCTATGATTGCGTGATTCGGGTCGGGACACTCAGCGATTCTAGTTTGATCGCCAAACCATTGGGGCAATTTGTGATGCGTAACTGCGCTAGCCCAGCCTATGTCGCACAATACGGCACGCCGCAAAGCGTGACAGAGCTAGCAACGCATCGCTTGATTCATTATGTCCCTAGCTTGGGCGGCACATCGTCCGGTTTTGAATATATCGACAGCGCCAGCGGGCAACTCCTAAACATTGCCATGGCGCGCGGGCTGACGGTGAACAATACCGATGCCTATTTAGCGGCTTGTTTGCATGGTTTGGGCATCATCCAAGTGCCCGAAATTGGCGTACGCGAACACTTAGCGCGTGGTGAATTGGTGGAGATTTTGCCGCATGCGTGTGCGCCAGCCATGCCTGTCAATTTGCTCTATCCACATCGTCGCCAGTTAGCGCGGCGCTTGCAGGTGTTTATTGCATGGATGGAGCAGTTGATGTTGCAGTAAGCCTGCCTGATCGGCCATTGTCTTGATTTTGTGGTAATTGGCCATCTGCTAGAATGTTGTGCTTGATAAGATCATTCCTTCCCTCTCACCTTCAAGGAACATTATGGGGCCCTTCACCGCCAATCAACTCAGTTATATGTCTGCCATTCTCGCCCGTTGCGCCACCTTGCGCGATTGGACGACCGAAACCGAAATCAAAGACGATGGCATCGCGATTCAGGAAGTGCAATGCATGATGCTCGGCTCTTCCTTATATATTGCCGGCAATCATGATGAAGCAGGGGCCGTGGCGGCGTTTTTAAATGCGTATGGCGTCAACGATGGCGACAGCTTTTTAAAATGCCTTGCCTATGCTGACTGGTTGCTGACGATGCCGCACACATCGAAGAAAGCCAATACCGGTGTCGCGTATAAAGGCGAATACAGCACGCAAGAAAAAAAGACCTTGGAGTTATCAACCGCCCCGTTTACCGCCTTATCTGATACAGAAATCAATGCCGCCAAGGCTTTGTTAAAAGGGCCATCGACCACCACCAGTGATCAAAAGCTAGGCTGGTTTTTACGCAAATTTGTTGGCGCTGGTCCGTTGAGCACGAATCCCTATACGAAGGCGAAAGCGAAAAATGGCGTCACCATCGTGACGAACGCGCTTTCCTCTTCAGAAGTATGTGTGTTAGCCCTCAATGCCGATGTGCATGCCGAATTGAAATTGCTGTCGTTTATGTTTGATAACGTTGCAAACTCGCCGGGTAAATGGGCAACCCAGACCGCAACCATTGGTGGTTTAAAGAAAACCTGCACGTTTTGCGCTTGTTGGATTGCCGAATTTAGCGACATGCTCAAACGCCGCGTGAATATGGATGTTGCCTTGCCCACTGGTGATGATCGCGCGATGGGTTCCGGCGCAGGCAAACGACCAGGCTCCGCCCATCTGAGCAAATTCAAAAACGAATATTTGAAAGCGATGTTTAACGGCGAAGCGAATGACCGCTGCACAGATTTAGCGCGCCTGAAACCTACCCCCACTACTACCACTACTACCACCACCACGACAACCACCGCCACAGGTAGCGGCGATGGTGGCGGCTAATATCAGCAAAAACTAGCAAGCAGCGAGTTCGAATCAACGATCTGTCCCGCTTAAATGGGGCAGATCACCAGCGCCGGTAGCTCACACCCCCAAAGTCGCGCCACCATCGACTACCAATTCTTGCATTGTGATATGGCGTGCTTTGGTCGATGCCAGAAAACACGCTGCCTGCGCAATATCGGCGGCCTCCGCCATGCGCGCGAGCGGGATGCCCAAGCGATAGTTTGCTAGCGACCCTGCGATCACTTCTTGCGCGGAATTTGTACTGTCCCACAATTGCTGTTGCATCGGCGTCAGGGTCGAACCCGGCGCCACACTATTACAGCGTATGCCTAGCGCGGCTAATTCCAAGCCCAAGCAACGCAGCAAATGGCTATGCGCCGCTTTTGACGCAGCGTATGCGCCCATTTGCAGGCGCGGCACATGTGCTGCATTTGAGCTGATGCTGACAATCGCCCCTTGTTGGCGCGCCGCCATGGCATTGGCGCAGGCACGACATAGCAACCAACAGCCTTTCACGTTGACGGCAAATAGTCTGTCCCACGCCTCTTCATCCATGTGTAGCAAACTACCCATTTGCAAAATGCCCGCGGCGTGGATGAGTACGGCAATCGGCCCCAGCTCTGCCTCAATCTGGGCGATGGCTTGTGCAACGTCAGCGCTGGCGCTGATATCGAGCACGATATTGATGGCGCGAACACCGGCCGCATCTAGCTGTGCGACTTGTGCGCTGCAATCTTGCTGATCGAGCAGGGCGAGTAGCGCTCCCTGCGCAGCCATTTCCGCTACCACGGCCGCCCCTATTCCTTGCGCCGCGCCGCTGACGACGACGACCTGTCCCGCAAATTCCAACATATTCCTATTCCTTGATTAAGCGGCTTGCGCCTGTATTACCGCGGCTTTCGGCACCACCACTGGCGCGCCATCGCCGGGCGCACTCAACACATCGACCGCAACTTCGTACAATTGCTGCATTAAATGAGGGGTAACGATCTGGCGCGGTTCACCGCAAGCCAAAATGCGACCAGCACGCATGGCAACCAGCGTATCGGCATAGCGCGCGGCTGCCGCTAAATCGTGTAACACCAGTACCACTGCGCGCGGCGCCTGCCCATCTACCCCGCGCGCGAGTTGGCGTAGGCTGTGCAAGATATCGACTTGATGGCCTAAATCGAGCATGCTGGTCGGCTCATCCAAGAGCAATAGCGGTGTTTCTTGCGCCAAGGCCATGGCTAGCCAACTGCGCTGGCGTTGCCCACCCGATAGCTGTGCCAAAGGCTGTTGCGCCAAATCGGCGACCTTGGTCGTGTGCATCGCCGCCGCTACCACTTGCGCATCATGGGCCGAATATTGC
>JACPVY010000384.1 GCA_016197345.1 Burkholderiales bacterium | reverse complement strand
GGGCCGGAATTGGGTTTGATTGCGGCAGCGGCAAAGCGCCATCAAGTGTTTGTCTCGATAGGCTTTAGCGAAAAAAATCCGCTCTCTGCTGGTTCGGTGTGGAATAGTAATTTGTTGATTAGCGACGAAGGTAAGATCCTCAATCACCATCGCAAAATTGTGCCAACGTTTTATGAAAAACTGGTGTGGGCGCCGGGCGATGGGGCGGGTTTGCAAGTCTCGGATACACGCTTAGGCAAAATCGGCGCACTGATTTGTGGCGAAAACACCAACCCACTGGCGCGCTATAGCCTGATGGCTCAGGGCGAGCAAATCCATATTTCAACCTATCCAGCAACGTGGCCAACCCGCAAACCCAGCTCGACGGGCAATTACGATAATCTCGCCGCTAATCGCATCCGCGCCGCCGCCCACTGTTTTGAAGCGAAAGTTTTTGGCGTCGTGTGTGCTGGGTTTATGGATCAAGCGATGCGCGATTTCTTCATCCAGCGTGACGCCCAAATCGCCGAAATCATCGACGCTTGCCAACAAGCAGCCTCATTCTTTGTGGACCCTACTGGGGCGGTGATTGGCACCACGCTACACAAGGAAGAAGGGATTGCCTACGCTGAACTCGATCTGCGTGCCTGCGTCGAACCTAAGCAATTTCATGACGTGGTCGGCTATTACAATCGCTTCGATATTTTCGATTTGCGTGTGACTCGTGAGCGCACCAAGGTCATTACGTGGGAAGGTGAGGCAAGCCCGCAATGGCCGAATCTGTTAGAAGATGAGGCACCATAAGCGCCGCGCAATGGTGCAGGCGGCTAGTCGGCAAACTCGTCCGGCTGCCGCAAATAGGTCACCAGTTGTTGGCAAGCTGGTGACGGTGCTGGCGTCAACCAACTGACCACAATCAGGCTCAGTGTCGCCGCAGGTAGCGCGAAAATTCCAGCGCTAATTGGTGCGATATGCCACCATTGGCCGCTTACGTTACCTCCTAAAGCCGGATGGCAACGCAGCATATACATCAGACAAACGAGGGCGCCAGTGGCCATCGCGCACAAGGCCGCCGCACGATTGGCACGACGCCAAAAAATTGCAGCGACTAGTACCGGGAATAGCGTAGCAGCGGCGAGTGAAAATGCGGCACCGACTAGGGACAGAATATCTGCCGGGCGTAGGGAGGCGGCGTAGGCGGCAAAAAAAGCGACCGCGAGCAACAATAATTTGCTAATCGTGACGCGTTTTTGCTCGCTTGCATGGCGATCTAACATATGAAAATACACATCATGTGACAGGCTGTTGCTCATCGCCAGTAATAGCCCGTCGGCAGTTGAAAGCGCTGCCGCCAAGGCACCAACCGCTATGAGTCCTGAAAACACGCTAGGCAAGCCGGCTAATTCGGGACTCGCCAAGACCAGAATATCAGGATCGATCCAAATTTCCCCCCATTGCACAATGCCGTCGTGATTGATATCCGTGATTTGCAAGACTGGATGAACGCGGTCAAGGGCAGACCAATAGCCAACCCAGCTAGGGAGTTTGTTATACGGCAGGCCGACTAAATTTTGCAATAAATCAAATTTGATCAGCACCGCTAGGGCCGGGATGCTGAGATAGAGCAGGGCGATGAAAAAGAGCGTCCAAAACATCGAATTGCGACTGGCCTGCACGTTGGGGACGGTGTAGCTGCGGATCAAAATATGCGGTAAGGCGCAGGTGCCTAGCATCAGACAGGCGACTAGCGCGAGGAAATTATTGCGCTCGCTATGACGGGTGCTACTGTCGAGTTCGCCATTGCTTTGTAGCGCGGCATCTTTCGGAAAAACGCTCACTTGCGCTAAAACCGGGGCGGCGCGGGCGAGGCTGCTGGCGGCTTCGCGTTGCCATTCTAGTTTGGCTTTTTGTGCAGACTTCGGATAATTGGCTAGCTTGAGTTCTTGTTCGCGAATGCTAGCGAGAGGGGCATTACTTTGCCGCAGTTGCGCCAAGGTCGCTAGCAAATCACTACGTCCTTGTTGCCAAGATTGCGGTAAATTTTGCACATCGAGCGTTAATTGCGCGGCGTGCGCGGCATGCATTTGTCGCACACCGATTTCTCTCGCATCGGTATTGAGTTGTGCCTCTTGCTGGCTTAAATGCTGTAATACTTTGCCATAGTTGAGTTGTGGTACCGGCCCTTGGTTATGTTTGATCGATAGCCACATCGTTGGCAATAAAAAGGCCGCTAACAAAATCAGATATTGCAAAATCTGGGTCCACGTCACGGAGCGCATTCCACCCAGAAATGAGCAGACCAGGATGCTTGCTAAGCCAAGGAAAATGCCAGTCGTAAAATCAACACCGATAAAGCGCGAAGTGATCAAACCAACGGCATAAATTTGCGCAATCACATAAATGAATGAAATCAAGATCGTCGCACTAGCAGCGAAAAGCCGGATCAAATCGAGACGAAACCAGCGTGTTTCTGGCGCGCAGGCATAGCGTGCAGCAAGGAAATCGGCGATGCTGAATTGGCCAAATTTGCGTAAATAGGGGGCGATGAACAAGGCCAATAGGCAAAAACCACCAGTCCAACCAATCACATAGGCTAAGCCATTAAAGCCTGTTGCAAATAAGCCGCCAGTGAGGCTAATAAAAGTTGCCGCCGAGACCCAGTCAGCGGCGGTTGCCATGCCATTCAAAAAGGCGGGTACCCGTCTGCCAGCGACATAAAATTCTTCGATATTGGAACTGCGGTGACGCAAACCTATGCCAGCGTAGGCAAAGGTGGTGCCGAATAAAAAGAAGTATCCAATCCAACTGCGTGGCATGCCTTCCCGCGCGAGTGTATCGAGCGTCAGCAAAAAGAGCAGCAGACCGATGGCCGCGAATAAAAAGAAGCGCTTGAGCGCAGCAAGATTAAGTGCCTTCATGAGCGCGCCGCCAAACGATTCAAATAGCGTAAATAGCGTGCATAAAATGCATTCAATAGCACACAAAAAATCAGCAAACCTTGGGCCAATGCATAAAAAGGCAAGGACCAACCAAATACCTCGATGTCTTGCAAATCGCTGGCAAAGAAAATCATGCCAAAAATTGCGCTGGCCCATAGCGTGGCGAGCAAGAGACTGGCATTGCGGCTTTTGCGCCAATATTCCGCGCTACTCAGTCGCTGCTGAGGTTGCCTTGGCTGCGGTGTCATACTTCCTCCAGCGTGAGCGTGGCGGCGGGCGAGGGGGCACTGCTTGCTTGTGGTGCTAGCTTAGGAAAAATCAAGCGTACCAAACAACCTGGGTTAGCCGCTTCTCCATAGTGCAGATTATCGAGAATGCTGATACTAGCCTGATGCTGGCGCGCGATTTCGCGCACAATCGCCAAGCCCAAACCACTGCCTTGGGCGGCGTTGCCAAGAATGCGATAAAAACGCTCAAACACTTGCTCGCGTTCGGTGGGAGCGATGCCGGGGCCGTTGTCTTCTACCTCCAGCACGATTTCATGCGCCAGTTCTTGCAGCCGCAGTGTCACTATCCCTTGTTCCGGGGTATAGCGAATGGCATTGTCGAGCAGGTTAGAGATGAGTTCGCGCAGCAACATCGGTTGCCCGTTTAACCACATTGGATCAGGGGGCGCTTCAAGGCCCAGATCAATCCTGCGCGCGAGAGCAGGGGCGACCCAATCTTGCAGCACTTGACGTGCCAGTTCGTTCAGATCAAGCCTGTGATGCTGCGCTGTCGGTTGTTGGTTTTCTGCGCGTGCGAGGGCTAATAATTGATTGACCAGACGCGTCGCATTTTCTGAGCTGGCAGCCAATTGTTGCAGAGAACGCTGTACTTCCGCATGATTGTTTTGCGCAGCATCCCGTAGCGCTAGCTCTGCTTGCATCCGCATTCCTGCTAGCGGTGTTTTCATTTGATGCGCGGCGTCGGCGATAAAGCGCTTTTGCTGGGCGATAGCGTGTTCAAGGCGTGCCAACATTTCATTGAGTGATTGCACCAAGGGGAAAATTTCTTGCGGAATTTGCGGGCTAGTGATGGGACTTAAATCATCGGATTGCCGCGCGCGGATTTTTTTCTGCAAGAGCGTAATCGGCAATAAGCCTTTCGATAGCGCTAGCCAGACCAAAAAAAGGGCGATTGGCAAAATCGCGAATTGCGGCAGAATGACGCCACGGATAATGGCATTCGCGAGGCGCGCCCGTTGATGTATCGTTTCGCCAATTTGCAATAGCGCAGGGTTCGCGCTGGCATTGCTAGCCGGATTGCCATCGGGCGCTAACCACAGCGACGCGACGCGTAATTCATGGCCTTGCAACACAATCGTACGTAATTGCACATCAAATTTACGTTCTTCGTCCGGTGGTATCGGTAGCTCATTATCGCCATCTTGCACGCTACCATCGACGCCGCGAAATTGGGCATAGCGTAGATCGCTTTCGTCGGCCAAATTCAAATTTCGCAAGGCATTGGCGGGCAGACTGGGTTGGGCGGCGGTAAATAGCACTTGCTGCCGCACATTTTGCACTTGTTGTTCAAGTGCGCTATCAAATGCCTGATTGGCAATTGCTTTCGCCACTAGCCAAGTCACGGCCACACTCATTGGCCATAGCAAGAGGAGCGGCGCTAGCATCCAATCCAAAATCTCGCCAAAGAGCGAAGACTGGCCGTTCGTGCTAGGCGTGCTGTCGTGACTCACGATGCGTTAGTTTCACCGTTGGGGGCGACATATTTTTCTAAGCAATAGCCGAGGCCACGCACGGTAGAGATGCGCAAGCCGCCCGCTTCCAGTTTTTTGCGCAAACGATGGACATAAACCTCAATCGCGTTATTGCTGACTTCTTCCCCCCATTCGCACAAGTGATCCACCAATTGTTCTTTAGAGACGAGGCGAGGGCAGCGCTGTAGCAAGATTTCTAGGACACCGAGTTCGCGTGCTGATAGGTCAAGCATGGTTTCACCAATGAAAGCGCTACGCCCGACTTGATCATAGGCGAGTGGGCCATGGCGGATTAACACCGGGCCACCGCCACTGCCGCGACGGGTCAAGGCGCGCACGCGCGCTTCCAACTCTGATAGCGCAAAAGGCTTCGCCATATAATCATCGGCACCTAAATCTAAGCCATTGACACGTTGCTCAATAGAATCGGCGGCGGTCAAAATCAACACGGGTAAGCGGGAATTGCGCGCGCGCAGGCGGCGCAGCACGTCTAGCCCAGAGAGCTTGGGCAGGCCCAGATCGAGGATGAGTAAATCAAATTCTTGATTACACAGGGCGGTATCGGCTTG
>JACPVY010000383.1 GCA_016197345.1 Burkholderiales bacterium | reverse complement strand
GATGGATTTTTACCTGCCACTATTTGATGGCACGACTTGGCTAGGCACCCTCACCGCTAGCTACGATCTCAACAAATTACTTGAAGGCACAACGCCGTGGTGGTTTGCGCAAGAGCATCAAATCAGCTTATCGGATAGCGATGACCACTTGCTGGCGCAGCGCGCGGCGCTCGGGCCGGGGCGCGGCGTGTATACACATAGCCGTGTGATGGAATTTCCGGGACAGACCCTGATTCTCCACACGAATAGCTTGAAAGGCGCACCTAGCCTTGTCCCCAAATTATTAGCAGGTAGCGTGATCGTCTTAGCGCTAGGTTTGATGCTGAGTTTATGGACGCTATGGCGCCACGTCGCGCGCCGTCTTGCCGCCGAATCGGCGCTACGCCAGCAAATGTCATTTCGCACGGCGATGGAAAATTCTTTGGTGACAGGCATGCGCGCGCGCGACTTGGCCGGACGTGTCACCTATGTCAATCCGGCTTTTTGCCAGATTGTCGGCTATGAAGAACACGAATTGCTCGGTAAATTACCACCTATGCCGTATTGGGCGCCTGAAGCGATGATCGACTACCAAGAGCGCTTCGCCCAAGTCTTAGCGGGCACCATCACGCCACAAGGTTTTGAGACGATTTTCCAGCGCGCCGATGGCACCCGCATCCCGGTCCTAATTTTTGAATCGCCTTTGCTCGATGAAGCGGGCAAACATACGGGGTGGATGGGGTCGATTCTCGACATCTCAGACCGCAAACGGGTCGAAGAATTGAATCGCCAGCAACAAGAAAAATTGCAAACCAGTGCCCGCCTAGCGACCATGGGCGAGATTTCATCGATGCTAGCGCATGAACTGAATCAACCGCTAGCGGCGATTTCCAGCTACACCACGGGCGCGCTAAATTTGCTACAACAGCCACAAGCGCCCGACACGAAGCTCTTGCAAGCCGCGCTAGAAAAAGCTAGCACCCAAGCGCAGCGCGCCGGGCAAATCATTCGTAGCGTGCATGAATTTGTCAAAAAGCGCGAACCAACCCGCCTGCCAGTAGCAGTGCAAGAAATCGTCGATACCATTTTGCCGCTGGTCGAATTACAAGCGCAGCGCTATTTCGTCAAAGTGGAAACGGAAGTTGCGCAAGGCTTGCCGCAATTGCTGGCTGACAAAACCATGCTAGAGCAAGTGCTGTTAAATCTCACCCGCAATGCGATTGAAGCCATGCGCGACGTGCCACCTGCACGCCGTGTGCTACGCCTACGCGCCCAGCCCGACATCGGCAGTGAACCGCCAAGCTTAACGTTTGCCGTGATAGACCAAGGCCATGGCATTGCACCCGATGTCGCCGCGCGGCTGTTTTCACCATTTTTTTCGACCAAGGCGGAGGGGATGGGGATGGGCTTAAATATTTGCCGCACCGCGATTGAATTTCACGGCGGTGTATTGCAACATGAAAACCATGCGGCTGGGGGTACAATCTTTAAATTCTCGCTGCCAGTGCTGACACAGGCAGACTAGGGCGAGACATAAAATGCTGGCACTGCCTGCGATATGCATGGCATCCTCAGTTTCCTAACATTGCAGCGCCAGTTTACTAATCAGGCGGGACGATCATGTTGCATATTATTGATGATGAAGAAGTCGTACGCGATGCCTTGCTTTGGCTGGCGCAATCGCGCAATATCCCAGCACGCGCTTATGGCTATGCCCAAGCATTTTTAGACGAGCTAGATCAACTCCCCTTTGCCTCGGACGGCGATTGCCTTTTACTCGATGTGCGTATGCCCGGTATTAGCGGCATCGCTTTATTCGATTTGCTCTCGAGCAAGCAACTCACGCAACGCCTGCCCGTCATCTTCTTGACGGGTCATGGCGATGTGCCGATGGCGGTCGATGCCTTAAAGCGCGGCGCCTTTGATTTCTTTGAAAAACCGTTTAACGACAATAAGCTGATGGATAGGGTGCAAGAAGCGCTGAGCAGCTCGCGCGATGCAGCCGAACGTGCCAAAGTGGCGGAGCGCCTCGCTGCGCTGTCACCACGCGAGCGTGAAGTACTCGATCTGATTCTGCAAGGTAAGCTCAACAAAGTGGTGGCGGATGAATTAGGGATTAGCATGCGCACCGTCGAAGTGCATCGCGCCAATATTTTTGACAAGATGCAAGTCAAAACGGCGGTCGAATTGGCGGGCTTATTACGCACTTAATTGCTATTTGGCATTACTGTCGAGTACGCTTTTTTGTTCTACTTGTGCGCCAAATTTTGTGCCATGATTATTCCCCAAGCTACAGGAATTAGGTGATAATTCATCGCTGTCACTCTCGAGGGAATCAAGATGCCTAGACAAACCATCGTTGTCCTAGATGATGACCCTGACCTATGCCAGTTTTTTTCGACCACCCTTGAAAGCATAGGTTTTACCGTTATCACCGCATCCAATAGCGAGCATGTGGTGGAACTCGTTGCACACCATCGGGCGATCTTATTAATTACCGATTTAGTCATGCCCGATCATGAAGGAATGGAAGGCATTTTCTCGGTCTTACGCACCTTCCGCATCCCTATTATTGCCGTCTCTTCCTATCGCGACTATTTAAAAGTAGTCGAACCCATTGCCCATGCCGTCCTCGTCAAACCGATCCAAGCACAGACATTGATCGACACCGTCAAGCGGGTCTTAGGCATTTCCCCGTCAGCATCCCCGCAGTTGAATTAGGAGCACCTCATGCAAGAAAAGATCAAACATTTAGTCGCGCGCACCCTCGTTGCGAAGGCTTTTGCGAAAAAAGCACCTATCATCGGTGCCATCATCGCTTCCGAAGATGTATTAAAAAAATTACGCGCCGCCAGTGAAGATTTGATGAATGGCCACCCCGAAGGGGCGAAAAATGAATTACAGCAAGCGGTGACCCACGCCGTGGGCGCGACCGTCAATTTTGTCGGCGGCGTTTCAATTGTCGGCATGACGGCGGGCTTAGTCGCGCAAACCATGGCACAGCGCCATGCCGATCAAATCGCCGCGCAAAAACCACCGCATCCCGATACGCTAGACGATGGCATTATTGCCAGCGTCGTCAAACGCGCCAAACGGGCGTCTACAACGGCAAAAGTGGTCGATACCGTACTCCGCGCAAGCGGTTCTTCGCCACGCACCGTCGTCACTGAACTGGCTAGCGCCGCGGCTGAAGTAGCGGCCAATGCCGCGATGGGGGCGTCGAAATTCGCCACTAAAGCCGCGCAACAAACCGCTAGCATCGTTGCTGATCAAGTTGGCAAAGCAAGCCGCCAGAAAAAAACTAGCGCGACAAAAACTGCCGCCACCAAGCCTAGCACCACGAAAGCCAGCAGCGCGAGTGCCAGCAAGCTAAAAGAAGACAGCGCTAGCACCAAACCCGCGCGTAAAAGCCGCGCCAAGCCAGTGGAATGCGCTGCCGCCAAACCAGCACCACGCAGCCGTGCGCGCAAACCCAAAGCGGCAGAATGAAGTAGGGGGAAGCACTATATACGCGGCCATACTTGCATGATCGAAAAGCCGTTGCGTGAGGCAGATGTTCCCCCTGTGAAGCTGTCACGAAACAGAAAAATGTAGGGTTGGCGCCTCGGCCACCATTGCCGCGTATCAATTAAATTATTATTTTTGGCATGTAATGTGAAAACCGTTCTCAAAAATGTTTTCAAAATCAAGAGCGGTGGGCTGCTTGCCCGAACAGCGACGGACAACATATTGTCCGCCCATACGAAAACCAACCGCCCTTTTCGCAACCGCCTCACACGGAGAGCGGGGACACACCTCCCTCACGCAATCGCTTTTCTATAATTCAAGTTTGGTTAGCGCATATGGGGTAATGCCCGGCCTACGCCCCCGCCACAAGTAGCGGCGAACAATCGGCATCCCAACCGATTTTCTCCTCTTTTTTTACCGTCATCAGAGCGCTCAGCCACAGATCAGCCTTCCTAGCAAGTCACAAATAATTTCCAAAAAGAAATTATGCAACGCCAATTTATAGACTGATTGACAAAATAATTTGTCTCAGAGATACTGCACGCCGGAATAAATAACAATACAGCAAGATTGATGCCGGAAAATCGCGAAGCCCTTTTCCTATCCACTAGTTGAGAGACCTCTATGAAACGTACCTTGTTAGCACTCGCCGCACTTGCATTTTCAGCACAAGCCTTCTCCGCCACGGTTGCCCCTGTGAGCTATGATTTTTCCGAACCAACCGCCTGCGGTAGCTGGTGCTATCACGATGCAGCACGCACCAAACTGACTGATGGCATCGTCGGTAATGCAGGTTGGGCCGTCAATCAAGGTCAAGAATGGGCGGGTTGGGTGTATCAGAATGCTGTGAATGTGGATTTTGCATTCAATGGCAACCAACATATCAATTCGGTTTCTATCGGCTCCACCCAAGATTCTCTCGGCGATGTCGCCTTGCCATCGTTTAGCGTGTTTGCCAAAGAAGGCGGCAATTGGGTCTTGAAAGCAACCCTCGATAATCCGGCAAGTTCGGGCAACGACCATAGCCCATGGGATAACGGTAGCCATCCGTTTTATACGTTGGATAATTTGAACATCTATAGCAACGAAGTGCTCGTCACCGCGACCGCACATGGCCCGTGGATTTTTATGGATGAAGTACGCTTTACTTCCGCCGTGCCAGAGCCAGAAACCTACGGCATGATGTTGGCAGGTTTGGGCGCGCTAGGTTTTATCGCACGCCGTCGTAAAAAATAAAGCGCAAGCCACACAAAGCAAGCATTGAATTGATTTTCCGAGTACCTCTTGGGACACTTATTTGAGTGTCCCTTTTTTATGCCCAGCGAAGATTGGGCGCGCCTCGACCATATCTCGCGCTAGGCAAGCAATTATCCTGTCCCCACTCCCAACATCTTCAACATCTTCTTACATCTGTCACCGCTATCTATCTGCGTGATACTTGTCATGCGTTTTCTGAATTGGCTTTAATTATTGCATTTAGTTAAGATGCGCAGCCCTCAACCAAACACCCCATGGTTGTCCCCTATTTTTGGGAAACAATGCTCTAGCGCGCAATCCGCTACAAGAGCTTGAGGTAAAACAACTCTAACCAATCACTCTTTGGAAATTATGCAATTCTTGAACCTGCCCCTCGCTGGGGTTTTGGTGCTGGCGTCTGCTTTGTCGCCTGCACTTGCTGTCAATAACGACGTCTTAGCCAATCCATTTGCCAGTCCATCAGCAAAATCCACCACCGCTCCAACCAGAATGGCCGCGCCACAAGCTGCTGCCGCTGTCGCTAGCTATTACGCGAGCAGCCTGAGTTCTGTCACCACGTTCAATAACTTTTCTAAAACCGGCGGCGTACTCAGTACTG
>JACPVY010000382.1 GCA_016197345.1 Burkholderiales bacterium | reverse complement strand
GGCGGCCTCGTTCCTGCTCGGGCAGGCAGTTGCAGCCGAAAAAAACATTGTTATTGCGCAGGCAATCGACCTTTCTGGCCCGAATGCTGCTATCGGCCGTGATTATGTAGCAGGGATCACAACTTATTTCGATACAGTCAATATGCAAGGTGGCCTCAACGGGCGGCACATTCAATATGTGGTGCAAGACGATAAAGGCGACCCTGCACTTTCTGCCAAAATCGCTGGTGATCTCGCCGATAAGGCCGATTTTGTGCTGGGTGGCATAGGCAATGACACCGCTAGCGCCGTGCTTGCGAATCCCAATTTCAAGCAAAGTGGGCAAGTTTTGTTTGCTCCACTCGCCAGCCCAAATCGCGACCTGCATAGCCGCGCCGTATTCTGGCGTCCGGGGCAAGAGCAAGAGATCGACTATATCTTTACTTGGTTCGATAAATTGGGCATCCGTAATGTCGGCATCGCTTACCAAGAAAACAATATCAATCCCGAATTATTGAAATATGTTCAGCAAGTGATTGCGAAACGGGGGCTGCGTTTGGCGGGCATCGCAAAGGTCGGTAAAAATCCAATCGAAAATGAAAAAGAAGCCAGCCAACTCGCCGCTAACGCGCCGAATATGGTGATTTCCTTAGCCGATAGCATCGGTACAGGTTTGTTTTTGAAGCAATTTCGGAAACACGCAGAACGTACTTTTGTGGCGGGAACCTCATTGATCAATTTGCCGACATTAACCGAAATTGCGGGCGCGAAGGCAACGGAATGGACGGTGTTCTCGCAAGTGGTGCCCAATCCATCGGCCACCACTTCATTGCTGCAAAACGAACATTTGACGATGATGAAACGCTTTCGCGATGAAGACGTTTCCAGCATGACGCTAGAAGGTTTCGCGGTCGCTAAATCCTTGTTAAAAGCAATTGCGATGAGCAAAAACGGCACTTTGCAGCACTTTGCAGCGCACAAAAACAACATCGACCTTGGCGGTTTAAACATTTTGCCTACCAGTACTACCTTGTCTAGCTATGTCGATATTGCCTTGCTGCGCAAAGGCCGTAGCCTGATGTTTTAATTGCTTGGGGCAACATCAAAAAGGGCGTTTTTTTGCATTTCTGCGCTAAGATGTGCCTTACGCGTTGTAGCGCTCAAGGCGAACGACGCGCAAGCCGCGTCAAGATCAGCGCTGATCTTGACGCTTCGTCGAGCAAACCGTCAGGGGAGCACGAGTGAAGTTATCGCTACGGGCGAAATTTCTGATTCTAGGCGGCGTGGTACAGGCTTTGGTCGTGTGCTTGCTGATCTGGAATAGCCTGCGCTTACTCGATGATGCAGTGAATCAAAATGCCCTGCGCGTTGCCCGTGAATACGCTGTCACCCTCAACCTGTCACTCGCGCCCTACGCGCAAGATGGCCGCCTCGCCCAGTTGCAACCCTTCTTATCGGAAATGATCTCATCGCCCAAAGATAGCTATGTGCGCTATCTGGCGGTAGTGAATAGCCACAACGAAGCTATCTTTAGCGTTGGCTTCCCCCCTCAATTATCGAACCTGTTTTCGGCGCATGAACGGGCGCAAGCCAATAACGGCCTCGTCACTAAGCAACTTGGCCCGATGTTACATGCCAGTACCCCCTTTCTCTTACGAGGCTCGGAAGTCGGCGCGCTGCATTTTGGCATTTCGACCGATGAACTCAATTTAATGCGTAACCATGTGCTGAAACAAAGTGGCGCGATTGCGCTTGTTGGCTTTGCTTTAGGCTTGGTTTTGCTGTACTTGCTGACGCGCGATATCGGTCGTCGGTTGCGCCTGTTGTATCAGCATTCGAATCGCTTAGCACAAGGCGAATATGGCGTTCAATTACCGCATCACGGTGACGATGAAATAGCCACTTTCACAAAGGTGATGAATCGCATGAGTACTGCGCTGCATGAACGCATCAGCCAGCTCGAAAATTCCGAACGTCGCCTAGCCGAATCCGAAACCCGCTTTAAAACCTTGTTTAATCTCGCCCCGGTGCCGCTGACCGTCACCGATCCGAGTGGCAAACTGATAGGCGTCAACCTCGCTTTAACGCGTGTTTTTGGCTATCAAGCCGAAGATGTGCTGGGCAAAACCACGGCAGAGTTCAATTTTTGGCAATCTTTTGAAGAGCGCCACCGCATTTGGCAAACGCTACGCCAAGCTGGCTCAGTCACTGGCGAAATCGCCACTGCGGTCACCGCCGATGGCCGTGCAGTAGAACTTGCCGTGTGGTCATCGGCGCTAGAGCAAGTTGAAGGCAATGCCATTATTTGGGCGCTACTCGATTTAACCGAAGAGTTACAAGCCAAGCGCGAGCTGAAAGACCTCAATACGTCGCTAGAAGAACGGGTCAAGCAACGTGCCTCTGACCTTGAAAAAGCCAATGCCGAATTATTCCGTGCACTCGATACCTTAAAGCGCACCCAAAATGATTTAGTCACCGCTGAAAAAATGGCTTCGCTAGGTTCGCTGGTTGCTGGCGTCGCCCATGAATTAAACACCCCTATCGGCAACAGTTTATTGATGGCGACCGCCTTGCATGACCGCGTTCACGAATTTGAAATGACGCTCAATGAAAACGGGCTGAAGCGCTCAACCTTGTTCGAATATTTGGAAGACACCAAAAATGCTTGCAAGCTGATGGTCAATGCGCTGCAAAAAGCGGGCAATTTGATCGCTTCGTTCAAACAAGTCGCGGTCGATCAAACCAATGACAGACGGCGCGATTTCGATTTAAAAGTGGTCTTGCGCGATACCCTGACAACCTTCGCGCCACGCCTGCAACGCACCAATTGCAGCAGCACTTTAGAGGCAGAAGACGGCTTGCTAATGGATTCCTACCCCGGCAGTCTGTGCCAAATTATCGACAATTTGATCAATAACGCTTTGCTCCATGCGTTTGAAGGCCGCAGCAATGGCCACATTCGTATCACTGCCCGCGCACTCGATGCGCAGCAAGTCGAATTATGTTTAATCGATGATGGCATCGGTATGCTGCCCGATGTGTTACACCACGTGTTCGACCCGTTTTTCACAACGAAAATGGGCCAAGGAGGCACTGGCCTTGGCATGCACATTGTGTATAACATTGTCACTGGCATACTCGGTGGGCATATCGAGATTGAATCGTCGCTAGGGCAAGGAAGCAAAATCATCATGACTTTCCCAAGGAAAGCGCCGCAACACGATATTGTTAGCCGCGCCCAGCTTGAATTGGTAGAAACAGCACAGAAATAGAAATGACGCGGGGCATGAGCACAGTGTGGTATTGATGCACCTACTTGCACCAATGCAACAATTTTTCACTGCGATGCTCGGATAATGGTTATGCTAGCGTTGTAGTCATGGTTTGAATGCCCGGCTGTTTTGAAATGGTTCTGATTGGCGCTTCACTACGATTTACACTGGAGGACTCGGAAATGCGCATCAAAAGCAAAATCTGGTCATTGCCTATCATTTCCGCCGCCATCTTTTGTATAGGATTAGCGGTCAGCGTCTTGTTTTCTGTCGCGGCACTGAACTCCATCAAAGCCACGGAAGAAGTGGATTACCCCGTACTCGACAAATCCAAACAAATTTCAACTGAGGTCACGGCCTTGGTCGATAGCTTTAAAGAGGCTGTCGCAGAAGGCGATAAAAAACGCTTGGAACAAAGCACTGGGCAAGCAGAAAAAGTCCGACAGAGTTTGGACAAGCTAAGCAAAGTGCCGGGTCAGGCGGAGCTGGCCAAACGTCTGCAAAAAGAATTTGAAGATTATGTCGGCCCCGCCCAGAAAGTTGCACGCCAAATGCTAGGCGTGGAAACGGGCGACGCGCAAAGCTTAATTCCGAAAATGCAAGACGGGTTGAAAGTCCTCGAAACCGATTTAGCCAAGGTCAATCAAGAAGCCCAATTGCAATTTACGCGCGGCATCGCTGAGAGTAACCAAGGCGTGCATAAAGTCTTAATGACGGTGATTGCCGTAGCGCTGATTGTGGTGGTCGCCAGTTTTGCTATTGCCTTTGTCGTCATTCGGGCGATTTGGCATGAATTAGGGGGCGAACCAGAATATGCGCTCGACATCGCACGTTCCGTCGCCGACGGCAATTTGACAATGCAAATTAGCGTCGCTGGCAACGCCCCGCATAGCTTGCTTGGTGCGCTGAAAGAGATGCAGCACAAGTTGCAAGAAATGATGACAGGCATTAAAAATTCAGCACATTTAATCAATACCGCCAGCGCCGAAATCGCCTCCGGCAATGCCGATCTGTCGAATCGCACCGAAAGCCAAGCGAGTAGCCTAGAAGAAACCGCTAGCTCGATGGAAACCCTGACCGAGACGGTGCGCCAAAATGCAGAAAACTCCGTCCAAGCCAATCGCCTCGCGCAAAATGCGACGTCGATTGCGCTACGTGGTGGCGAAGTCGTCAATGAGGTCGTCAATACCATGGGTGGCATTAACGACTCGTCCAAGAAAATTGTCGATATTATCGGCGTGATCGATGGCATTGCCTTTCAAACCAATATTCTGGCGCTCAACGCCGCAGTCGAAGCGGCACGCGCCGGTGAACAAGGGCGCGGCTTTGCGGTGGTCGCCTCCGAGGTGCGCAGCCTAGCCCAACGCAGCGCCAGCGCAGCCAAAGAAATCAAAACGCTAATCAATGATTCCGTCGAAAAAGTCGGGCGCGGCACGCAATTGGTTGATCAAGCGGGCAAAACGATGAGCGAAGTTGTCAGCTCCGTCGAACGGGTTACAACCATCATGAGCGAAATTACGAACGCTAGCCAAGAACAAAGCCGGGGCATTGCCGAAGTCAGCCAAGCCGTCAATCAGATGGATGAAATGACGCAGCAAAACTCAGCCTTGGTCGAGCAAGCAGCGGCGGCCGCCGAATCGTTGGAGGAACAGACGATGGCACTGAATCGCTTGCTATCGGTGTTCAAGCTAGACAACAGATAAAAATTGCTTCACCTGTTTTGCAGCGCATTTCCATTACGAAAGCGCGAGAGTAACTTGCCCCAACTAGCCACTACCCCGCTAGGACAACAACTTAACCGCAACATCGCATTGAAACAAAATAATCCGTGTGGGTAATGTTCCAACATTGCACACACCCTGTGATCAGGAGAGCACGATGAAATGTC
>JACPVY010000381.1 GCA_016197345.1 Burkholderiales bacterium | reverse complement strand
ATGCGAGATGTACAAAATGCTACAGCCATCTTGCGCCAGCTTTTTGAGGGTGATGAAAAGATTATTGACCGCTTGCGGCGTCAACACCGAGGTCGGTTCATCCAAAATCAAAAGCTGCGGCTTGGCTAATAAGGCGCGCACGATTTCCACTTGCTGGCATTGGCCGACGGACAAGGTATGCACATGGCGTTCTGGTTCGACTTGCAAGCCATATTGGTTGGCAATCGCAGCGATGCGACCACGCAAATCTTGTAGATCGGTATCGCTAGGTAAGCCGAGCGCGATATTTTCGGCAACGGTTAAGGTGTCAAACAAAGAAAAATGTTGGAACACCATCGCAATCCCTAGGCTACGCGCCTGCGCTGGGTTAGCAATGGTGACAGGCTTGCCATTCCAGATGATCTGTCCCTCATCCGGCTGCTGCGCGCCGTAGATGATTTTCATCAAAGTGGATTTGCCCGCGCCATTTTCCCCTAGCACGGCGTGAATTTGACCAGGTGCAACGCTTAGGTCGATATGATCATTCGCGATCACGCTAGGATAGCGTTTGCAAATACCGCGCAGTTGCAAACGCGCGACGCCATCGCTGTTGAGATCGCTGGTGCTTGCCATCGCCTGCGCCACGTCAAGAACCACGATAAGTGGAATATGCCCAAGGGGACATCACCAGCGGCACATGATAATTTTGGCTGGCATCGGCCACCCCAAAGGCGAGGGTGATTTCATCTAAAAAATTTGGTTCAGGTAATTTGATGCCTTGTTGTGCAAAATACTGCCCTGCGGCAAATACCAGTTCATAGCGTCCAACTTGAAATTGTTCCCCTTCTAGCAAGGGGCCATCGCAGCGGCCATCAGCATTGGTGATAGCGGTTTTCAGCAAGATGCGTTCGGGCCTATTTCCCCCCGTATTCTCCCCCTTGTTTTCCGCTCCAAGCTCAGGCTTAGCAATGCGAAACAATTGCAGCGCCACGCCCTGCCCCGGTTTGCCCAAACTGATATCGAGCACATGTGTACTGAGTTTTCCCATCTTTTTTTCCGTGCGTTTGCTGTATTGAATTGAGAAGATTTGGCTTTATGCTGTTTTTGCCGATTTTTCAGCGGGTTGAAGACAAAACCCGCCTAGCATACTCGCTTATAAAGGCGCTCAATATATCATTTGCGCTATATTTTCCATGCAAGGGTGGGCAAAAAGCGACGCAATTCTCGTTTATGCTGCCTCACCTGTTTCCGACCGAGAGCTCATTTATGCAAAATCCTGCCCACTCCGCCCCCCTTTCTGTTTCCCATTATCCGCGCGACTTGATAGGCTATGGCGCGAAACCGCCGCATGCGCAATGGCCGAATCAAGCGCGGATCGCCCTGCAATTCGTTCTCAATTACGAAGAAGGTGGCGAAAATTGTGTGTTGCATGGCGACGCCGCTTCTGAAACTTTTTTGTCGGAAATCATCGGAGCGCAAGCCTTTCCTATGCGCCATATGAGCATGGAATCGCTGTACGAATATGGCTCACGCGCCGGTTTGTGGCGTTTGCTACGGCTATTTGAACAACACAAGATGCCGTTGACGATTTTTGGCGTGGCGATGGCCTTACAGCGCCACCCCGAGGCGGTAGCGGCTTTTCAAGAATTGGGACATGAAATTGCCTGCCATGGGCTGCGCTGGATTTCTTACCAAAACGTCGATCTCGCCACCGAACGCGCCCACCTGCAAGAGGCAATGGCCATCATGCGCGAACTGACGGGTAGCGCACCGCTAGGCTGGTACACCGGACGCGATTCGCCCAATACCCGCCGCCTCTTGCTT
>JACPVY010000380.1 GCA_016197345.1 Burkholderiales bacterium | reverse complement strand
GGGCTGGAAAAGCTGGTGCACGATTGGGGCTTTACCAACTTCACCTTCGATTGGCTAGTCAATCCTGAGATGTCGATTTACACCGTCGTCATCGCAGGTGTTTGGCAATCTTCTGGTTTTGTGATGGCGCTCTTCCTAGCAGGTTTGCGTGGCATCGACGATGAAATCATCAAAGCAGCGCAAATCGACGGTGCTAGCCTACCAACGATTTACCGCCGCATCATCATTCCGTCGATGCGCCCAGTGTTCTTTAGCGTCTTGCTGATCTTGGCACATATCGCCATCAAGAGCTTCGACTTGGTGATGGCACTCACCTCTGGCGGCCCCGGCAATTCGTCTGACGTCCCCGCCATTTTCATGTATCAATTTTCCTTCACGCGTGGTCAACTGGGCTTAGGTTCCGCTTCGGCGATGATGATGCTAGCGACCATTGTTGCCGTACTCGTGCCGCTGATGTATTTGGAAACGCGCAGCGCCAAGGCCTTCAAATAAGCAAAAGGGACAGACTAATGAAATCTCCGCAATTGAGCTTAGGCCGCATCGCGCTATATGCCCTGCTGCTGGTCTTTATGCTGTATTACCTCGCGCCGCTGTATGTCATGCTGGCAACGAGTTTCAAATCCTTAGATGAAATCCGTAGCGGCAATTTGCTCTCGCTACCGTCAGGCGTGAATGGCGCGGCATGGGCCAAAGCTTGGTCTTCCGCCTGCACTGGCGTGACCTGCGAAGGCTTGCAACCCTTCTTCATGAATTCCTTGAAAATGGTGATCCCAGCGGTCTTGATCTCGACCTTTTTGGGTGCCTTCAATGGCTATGTGTTTGCCCATTGGCGTTTTCGTGGTTCGGAAGTGCTGTTCACTGCGTTGCTAGTGGGCTGTTTTATCCCATTTCAAGTCGTGATTTTGCCGATGGCGCGGGTGTTAGGTGAACTCGGCTTAGCCAATACCACCAGCGGTTTAGTGTTGGTGCATGTGGTGTACGGCACCGCCTTTACGACGCTATTTTTCCGCAACTACTACATCAGCGTACCGGAAGAACTGATCAAAGCAGCGCGTATCGATGGCGCAGGCTTTTTCTTGATTTTCCGCAAAATCGTCTTGCCAATTTCTGGCCCCATTTTCGTGGTCTGCATCATTTGGCAATTTACGCAAATTTGGAACGACTTCTTGTTCGGCGTGGTATTCGCGAGCGGTGAATCACAACCTGTCACCGTTGGCCTAAATAATCTGGTCAATACTTCGACGGGGGTGAAGGAATACAACGTCGATATGGCAGCAGCGATTATCGCTGCCCTGCCTACGCTATTCGTATATATGGTCGCTGGCCGCTACTTTGTGCGCGGTTTGACAGCAGGTGCAGTCAAGGGCTAAGAACGCTGGGCGCGAGAGCTATAGCGCCCTCCTCCCAAGCATTGCAAAAGACATAGAAAAATCAAGGACAAATCATGGCAGCTTTAACGATCAAGAACGTACGCAAGGTATATAACAATGGTGTCGAAGTGTTGAAAGACATCAATATCGAAATCAAAGATGGGCAGTTTTTGATTTTGGTCGGTGGTTCCGGCTCTGGCAAATCGACGCTATTGAATATGATTGCTGGCTTGGAATCAGTAACCGCTGGCGAAATCAAAATTGGTGAGCGCGTCGTCAATGAGTTACCGCCGAAAGATCGCGATATCGCGATGGTGTTTCAATCCTATGCGCTCTACCCTTCGATGACGGTACGCGAAAACATCGCCTTTGGCTTAGGTGTGAAAAAAGTGCCGAAAGCCGAGCAAGAGCAAATCGTTGCGCGCGTGGCTGAAACCTTGCAAATCACCCATTTGCTAGATCGCCGCCCAGCGCAATTGTCTGGCGGCCAACGCCAACGCGTGGCAATGGGGCGCGCGATTTCACGCAAACCTTCGCTGTTTTTATTCGATGAACCCCTCTCCAACCTCGACGCTAAACTGCGGGTGGAAATGCGGGCTGAAATCAAATTGCTACACCAACGCTTGAAAACGACCATCGTGTATGTCACCCATGATCAAATCGAAGCGATGACGCTAGGCGATTTGATTGCAGTCATGAAAGACGGCGTAGTGCAGCAGTTAGGGACACCACAAGAAATCTATGACAACCCCGCGAATTTATTTGTGGCGGGTTTTATTGGTTCTCCCTCGATGAATTTCATTCACTGCAAGCTTGAGAGTGATGGCGCAGGTGGGGTTCAGGTGGGGTTGGATAATGAAGGTCAAGCAATGAGCTTGAAGCTGCCCTTTGACGCCGCTAGCGTGCAGCAAAAGATTGGGCAACAGGTGGTGCTAGGGGTGCGCCCTGAGCAAATTACCGACCTCTCCTCCGCCCATGGTGCGAGCGGCCAAACCCTCAATTGCAAAGTAGAAATGACTGAGCCAACCGGGCCTGATACCTTAGTCATCACCCGCATCAATGGTAGCAATGTCACTTGCCGCACGCATCCACGCGAAGCGGTCGCGGTGGGGCAAACGATGGCGCTTTCCTTCAATCTCAGTAAAGCGGCATTGTTTGATTCAGCTTCAGGCGAACGGATTATCTAAGCCTAGCAACACCAGCAATGACAGGCATGCGCGCCTGTCATTGCAATTTAGGCATCTGGTTCACGCTTAACCTACCACCTAAGACAATTGCGCCTAATTGCATCAACCTTTATCTTCCTTTTGATCAAAAACACTGAAGTCAAGGCGACAAAGTAAGAAAAATCTCTTCACAAAACCCTGATCCCCACGCGGCATTCGCTGCAATCACCTACTCCATCAAGATTGCTGTATTCTGCATTCGCAAGAGATTTGTAAAGCCAAGTGGTTTTGCGATATATTGCTAAGCACGGGCAAATATTTCCTGCCTGCATCAAATGCAATCCGTCATTTGGTAAACCCGCAATAGATCGAGACCATGACCAAAAAGAAAATCAGAGAACACGATTTGACAGTTGGTGAAGCCGTGCCATGGGATGTCTTCAGCGAAGAAGGCGAATTATTGGTACGCAAAGGACACGTTGTCTCCAGTGTCAAACAACTCGATATTTTGATCAAACGTGGCTTGTATGCTGCAAGCCATGCTCACCCGCCAAAATCGGAGACCTATATACAGCCGTCGGTGGTGCGCATGCTCAATAGCGCGAATAAGCGCTTGGAGTTCCTCTCGCGGGAAATCATTGCAGGCAAAGGCGGCGAAAAAGAAAAACTATTGGAAGTGGCGCATCTTGTATATGCAGCCGTCGATTTACAACCGAACGTGGCGCTGGCTTGTATTTTGCATAATCAAAAAGTGGGAATGTACGCGATCCGTCACTGCATCGACACCGCGATTGTCGCGCGCATGATCGCCAAAGCAATGAAAAAAAGTGCCGCCGAAAAGCTAGTGATCATTGCCGCTGCGCTGACCATGAATCTCGGCATGTTAGCGCATCAAGAGCGCTTGCAATCTCACAAAGATGCCTTAAGCCCGGAAGACGCGGAGATCATCAAGCGCCACCCTATCCACACCGTCGACATGTTGCGCCATGCTGGCGTCGATGATGAAGTGTGGCTCGCTTGTGTGCTCTTGCATCATGAAAATGAAGATGGTAGCGGCTACCCGTTTGGCAAACGGGGACATGATGTGCCTTTGGACGCAAAAATTATCTCGCTCGCGGATCGCTATACGGCACGCGTTTCTAGCCGCAATTATCGCAAATCCTTAGTCCCGAATGCAGCCTTGCGTGACATGCTGCTAGAAGGCAATTCCAGCGTCGATCAAAGCTTGGTCGCGACCTTCATCAAAGAACTAGGGACATATCCAATCGGCACTTTTGTGCGTTTAGAAAATGGCGAGATCGGCGTGGTGACTTCGCGTGGTGCAAGCAGCACCACACCTATCGTCGATAGCCTGATTGGCCCACGCGGAGCGCCGCTAGAACGCGTCAATCGGCGCGATACCAGCAAACCTTTATGCGGGGTGCGCGAGGTATTAAGTGAGCATCAGGCGGCCGTTGGCTTCAACCTCGATCAGTTGTGGGGACCAGTAGCCAGCGCGTGAGTATTTGATGCGTTGAATACTGCTCAAACACCTGCGCCGCCACTGATCTACCCCATCACGCTACGGCATCAAACGTGAATATCTACATAGAATTTGATCGTTGTGCCATTTGTTGGTGTGACGGCATAAGAAATCGTGACACTCTTCGATACCGCACCTTGCAAATCGGTTTCGTTGTGAAATACGATGCCAGCGGGACAATCTACCCCATTCACCGTAGCAGTATTGGATTTATCTAACCAAGTAATCGTGGAACGCTTGGCTTCTACTGCGTACGTCGTGCCGTTATCCACAAACGAACCACCAATATGCAAAATAATGCCGCCTAATGCACCGTGAATCGTGCTGCCTGCTGGGATATCTTTGATGGTTGCACCACCATCAACGGAGTAACGCAACAAAGTGGTTGCTTCGCTTCTTGCATGGAGAATCAATGGAATGATATCAACTGACATGTCAAACTCCTCAGATGGAAGGGATGGATCACTACCGATGGGAATGAGATTGGAAGGGACACACACTTGGCTGTTGCACAATGAATTGTGTGACGCAAGGTACTGCAGATACTAGAGCAATTTAGGCACAAAGTCTAGACTTGCCGCAGGGAACGCCCCTGATTGCAACGGTCTCGATCTATTCGGGGGACATGTCCCGCTCCCTCCCCCCTATTTCGCACGTCCAAATGCGGCTTCCAGATTCTTGCCTTTTTTCGTGCAACTTTGCTTGCGTATTTCTGGTGTAAATTCGATCGAAAAATAGGCAAACTTCTTCAATTTCCGCGCGTCGTATGGCAAGGTGAGCAATACGCTTTTATCAGAAAACGTCCAGATTTGATCGGTTTCTTTACCGTTTGCATCTTCTGGGTTAAACACCGTCGGCACACCTTCGCTCTCCAAATCCGCCAGCGCATGACCTGTCACTGAAAACTGGCATTGCTTGCCTTTTTCTGTGTACACATAATCAAATTCAGCGACTTGTTTTTTACTTGCATGCCAATGTGAGAGCCGCAATTCTCGCTCGACTTCACCTTGACGTTTGCTATACACAATGTCGCCCTCAAAAGCGTTGGCGGTCGCGCCTAGCATGCAAGCGATTATCAAGAACGTACCTAATACCCTGTTTTGCCTTGCCATTTTCTTCTTTCAACAAAAAAGGCCAAGCGCTAGTCTTGGCCTTTTCGACAAACTCAGTTTTCAATCAAGCATGCAAACCGCGCGGAATCGCGCCGAGCAAGGTCTTGGTGTAAGGATCTTGCGGATTGCGGTACAACTCATCCGAATTCGCAATTTCAACGACCTTACCTTTGTTCATCACCATCACTTGATCGGCGATGTATTTCACCACCGACAAATCATGCGAAATGAAGATATAGCTCATGCCAAATTCATCTTGCAAGTCTTGTAGCAAGTTCAACACCTGTGCTTGCACTGAAACGTCGAGCGCCGACACGGATTCGTCGCAAACCAAGATTTCTGGCTTCATCGTCAAGCAGCGTGCAATCGCAATACGCTGACGCTGACCGCCCGAAAATTCATGCGGATAGCGATAGAAAGCCACCGGTGGCAAGCCCACTTTTTGCAACAAAGCATGGGCCATGTCGGTACGTTCGCTATCGTTTGCACCAATTTTATGGATGCGCATCGGCTCAAGCAAAATCTGACCAACAGTGAAGCGCGGATTCAACGATGCATACGGATTTTGGAAAATAATCTGAATGCGACGTTTGTAATCTTGATATTCCTTCGCTGGCATCGAGATCAAATCTTTGCCATGGAAGAGCGCTTGACCGCCAGTCGCTTGATGCAAACGCAAAAGCGTCAAACCGACCGTGGTTTTACCGGAACCTGATTCCCCCACCACACCGATGGTTTTCCCGCGCGGCAGTTTGAACGAGACATCCGATACGGCTTTGAATTCACGCTGACCAAACAAGCCCTCACGGAAATAAAAGCTCTTTGCCAAATTGCGCACGTCGAGCACGATCTCATCTTTGTCGGTATAGCCACGGGTGCGCTCTGGCCCTTCCACCACTTTCGCACCATCACGCATATAGTCGTCGATCACCGGCAAGCGCATCGGGCGCGTGTCCAAGTTAGGACGGCAATGCAATAAAGCACGGGTGTAAGAATCCTGTGGATCTTGGAAGATTTGCTTCACATCGCCTGCTTCACGCACATCACCATGACGCATGACGATGACGTGATCCGCGATTTCACCGACCAAGCCCAAATCATGGGTAATGAACAACACCGCCATGTGATGTTTCTTTTGGATCGCCGCGATCAAATCCATGATTTGTTTTTGAATCGTGACGTCCAGTGCGGTTGTCGGTTCATCCGCAATCAAGAGCTTAGGTTCGCAGGCAATCGCCATTGCAATCATGACCCGTTGCTGTTGGCCGCCAGACATTTGGCTAGGGTAAGCGTCAATCTTGGTTTTGGGATCAGGGATACCAACTTCTTCCAACAATTCAATCGCACGGGCGCGTGCTTGCTTAGCGTTCATGCCCATATGCAATTGCAGCACTTCGCCAAGCTGAAAACCCACCGTGAACACTGGGTTGAGCGAGGACATCGGCTCTTGGAAGATCATCGAAATATCTTTACCGCACAGCTTACGGCGCTGTGCGATGGTCAGATCGAGCAAATTGCGGCCATCAAACATGATCGACGATTGCGGATCGATGATGGTGGTTTCTTCTGGCAATAGGCCCATCACCGCCAGCGAGCTGACCGATTTACCACTACCTGATTCACCCACTAAGGCGACGGTGGAATTTTTTGGAATATCAAAGGAAATCCCTTTGACGGCTTCAAATGTGTTTTTCTTGTCGGTGCGAAACTTCACGCGCAAATTGCGCACTTGCAACAACATATCTTGATTCGTAGCTTGCATGATGTTGTTCCTGTCCTTATTTCAATTTAGGGTCAAGGGCATCACGCAGCGAATCGGTAAACAGCGAAAATGCCGTCACCAACACCGCCATGCCAAAGCTGGCAGCAGCTAATTGCCACCACTTGCCAAGAATCAACTCATTTTGCGCTTCGTTGAGCATCGAGCCCCACGACACCACACCAACCGGCACACCAAAGCCCAAGAAGCTCAAAATCACCTCGGCTTTGATAAAGCCCACGGCCAAAATCGACATTTGCACCAAAGCAACGTGGCTGACGTTAGGGAAAATATGACCAAACATTTTGCTCCAGTGGGTTGCACCGATGGCATCAGCCGCTTGCACATATTCACGCGCTTTGTGTTTCATGTATTCCGCACGGATTTGGCGGAAGGTACCGGTCCAGCCAGTCAAGCCGAGAATCAAGACGATGGTCAACACGCCTTTTTTCTGCAACACCGCTGCCACCGTCAAAATCATCAAAATCGAAGGGATAGAGGTGAAAATGCTATAGAACCAGTTGAAGAAGTCATCGACCTTGCCGCCAAAATAACCAGCGCATGCACCAAATAAGGTGCCTAGCACGGTTGCCAGCAATGCCGCCACCAAGCCCACCACAATCGAGGTTTCCGATCCTTTGATGGTTTTCTTAATGATGTCATGGCCCCACTTATCGGCACCAAACGGCAAAGTCTCTTGTTTCACGACCACACTTTTTTTGCCATCTTTAGCAAGTGCAGCGTGAATTTCAGCCATTTCAGCCGCGAGTGGATCAACCACGCCTTCGGTATCAAGGCCGGCGGTTGGGTTGCTAGCATCAGCCTCACCTTGCTTACGCAATTCGCGGATGACGTCTTTCAATGGATCAAGCGGATTTTCAGGTACTGGCTCGCTCGTCGCGCCAACACCTTCCATACCACGCTCAGCGGCGGTTTGCGGGCCAACAAAAGTTGGCGGCGCGTAATTGACGCCAACTTCTTGCTCCCAATCGGAAGCGATCAAGCCTAGGCTTGACGCGACCAACATCAGCAAAAAGGCGATGACAATAGACATAGCCACCATAGCGACTTTATCGGCGCGCAAGCGACGCCAAGCCAAGGTCCATAGACCTGGCGAAACTGGGGTTTGCGAATTAGTTGACATGGGTATTCCTACTTCAATTGGACGCGTGGATCAACTGCCTTGTACATCAAGTCAGTCAACAGATTAAACAGCATGGTAGCGGCGGCAACATACACCGTAATGGCCTTGATGACCGGGAAGTCAGAACGCTCCACCGCCAACAACACCTCGCGACCCACACCTGGAATCGAGAAAAAACGCTCCAGCAAGAAGGCACCAATCAACAGCGCTGGCAAGTTACCCATCACATAGGTAATGATAGGGATTGCGGCATTACGCAACACATGCACCCACATCACACGCGATTCGCCCATACCCTTAGCGCGTGCGGTACGCACATAGTCTTGATTCACTTCATCGAGAATAAAGGTGCGGAACAAACGCAAGTTAGGCGCAATACTCACGGCCAAGCCGATCAAAATTGGCAAGGTCGAATAGCGCAACAAGTTTTCGCCGAAATTTTCACCCCAACCTTGGACT
>JACPVY010000379.1 GCA_016197345.1 Burkholderiales bacterium | reverse complement strand
CTCATCACATCCACATCCAGCCAGTTCACCCCAGCGTCAAAATGCGCTTGATACATGGCGTTTATTTACTGCGCGGCGCCAGCTGCTGCTCGATGCGTTGCAGGCTTTGCGACATCATATTATTGCTGGCCTCATTGCCCAAGACGATGGTGGGCTTGAGCAAAATCACCAGTTCACGTTTGACTGTGGTTTGCGCTTTATTGCCGGTCACAGTGGACAAAATCGGCACATCACCAGTGCCAGGTAATTGCGATTTTTCTGAGATCGTCGCCTGCCGCATCAAGCCACCAATCGCCACGATTTGCCCGTCTTGACCACGCACCACGCTATCCGTTTCTGAGGTGCTGCTAGAGGCCAACGGCAAGGTAAACGTGCCACCTGTCCCCAACTTCAACACCTTATTGACGGTCGCCACTTGATTGACCGAAGGATGGACATGCAAAATGATATTGCCGTGCTCATCAATTTGCGGCGTCACATCCAATACCACACCGGAGAAAAACGGTTGCAAGGTCACGCTAGGGCTATTGACTGTGCTGTTATTCGCGCTGGTGGTGGTGTTTGACGTGATTCCGGTGACAAAAAACTCATCGGTGCCGATTTTCAGCACAGCTTTTTGATTATTCATCGTCGCAATGCGTGGGCTGGAGATGACATGCACCGAGCCTTGCGATTCGAGGAAAGAGATCAAGGCGGCGAAATTGCTGGTCTGAAAAGCCAAGCCAAACATCGAACCCGCAGCCGTTGCCGGTGCCGCTAATTGATAGCCGCTGATTGCATTCAAGGCTGTATTGCCGGCGCTCGTCATCGCATCCGGCTTGCCGCCAGTATAGGGCAGCGGTGCAATCGTCGCGCCCGGCGTAATCACCCCGGCTGAGAGGCGGTTATCGGTTTTACCGCTAAAGGACGCAAAGGTGGACCAGTTGATACCGCTTTGGTAGTTGTCGCTCAACTGCACTTCTAAAATCTTCGCTTCCAAAATCACTTGGCGTTCAACCGCGATCTTCGTCGCTTTCAAATATTCATCGACGCTACGCAATTCATCAGGCATTGCCCGCACCACCACCACCCCCGATTGCGGGCTAAGAACAACGCTACGTCCTTCGCCCCGACTGCGCACGATCGCCTCTAGCGTTTGCTTCAGCTCCGCCCAAAAATCACTGGCTTGATTGGTGGTGACACGACTGCTTTCTAGGGTGCGACTATTGCTACCGTTATTATTACTGCCGCTAGCGGTGTTGGTGGTGGTATTGGAATTGCTATTGCCGTTGTTATTGGTGACGACATCAGTAATCGCCCCTGCGGTGACACGCAAATCCGAGCTGCCTTGGCGGCTGCCCGTCAGGTAATTGACTTGGAAGACGCGCGTTTGCATCGTCAGCGGTTTGATATAAATGCGATTGCCTTCGACTTTATAGTCATAGCCATAGACTTCGCGGATCGCATCGAGCGCTTCAAACAACGTCACATCTTTCAAATTCGCCGATAAATTCCCCGACACTTCTGGGTGTACCAGCATGTTGTAACGTGTCCCTGCCACTACCGCATTAAAGAATTGCTGGGCATTGACATTATTGAGGGCAAGGCTGAAGCGCTCTTCGTGCGGGGGCCGCGGGGCCGGTACGCTACTCGTAATCGGTGGCAATAGCGCTGCAGCGACGGCCTCGTTGTTGGCGTTATTGGTTTTGGCTTGGGCTGCCATTTCAGCCTTCAATTGCTCACGGATCATGTCATAGGTTTCGCGCCGCGTATCGTGCGTACTGCACGCGGTGAGACCAACAGTGCCCAATGCCAGCAAGGCTAACAAAGTATTTTTTCGCATGCGTTTCTACTTTTCTCTCAATTGCGCCCTGCGTCAGCCAGCACGGCTAGCGCCGCGCCGCCACGCCATCATTTTTTCGTCTTCTTCGGCAAATTCGGCGAACTCGCCGCATTCATCTCTTTTTCTAAACCGGGAAACATCAGTAATTTTTGGGTTTTCCCGCCGTGCGATAACACCACATAATGCGGCTGAATTTGCACTAACTTCGCTTTACCAACCATTTG
>JACPVY010000378.1 GCA_016197345.1 Burkholderiales bacterium | reverse complement strand
GTCCCTGGCGCGACCGCGCAGTAGTCGCTCACACTCCTCCCCTCACGCCCCGCCCCCTCGCCACGCTCCTACTCCCCGCCCGACCTCGACACGGGTGAAGGCCGGCCCTTGCGATCCCGGGAATTAGCGCAGCAATGCGTACAAAGTTGCGAAAGCGCAATCTTTGAAGCGCGTCAAGCCGGCGAGCTGGATGGTTATCACGATTGTTTGCTCGCGCTAGGTTGGGCGCATGGTTCACTTCTGCGGCGTCAAGGGCACTTTGCGGCGGCTGTCGAACGCTTGCAGGCATATGAGCCGTATTTTGAAGTATCGCAAGATATTTTTATCCAAATTCAAGCCCGCTTTGAATTAGCGCAATGCCATGCGGCGCTCAAGCAGTGGGAGCTGGCATTTACGGCCTATGTCGATTACAACCGTTTGATGGCGCAATCGCTCAACGATGCCAATGCGACGCGCTTGCATGCGCTGAATATCGAACATCAAGTACAAGCCGAGCAATATGCCCGGCAAAAAGCGGAAGATTCAACCCGCGCCAAATCCAATTTTCTGGCGAATATGAGCCATGAAATTCGCACACCGATGAATGCCATCATTGGTATGGCGCATTTGGCGCTACATACCGGCATGACACCGAAGCAAGAAGACTACGTCAGCAAAATCCATCGCGCCGCGCTCTCGCTGCTGGGCATCATCAACGATATTCTCGATTTTTCGAAAGTGGAAGCAGGTAAGATCGATCTCGAAAATCTCGCTTTTTCGCTTGAAGATGTGCTCGCTAACGTCGCCTCGGTGACACGTCAAAAAGCGATGGAAAAGCAGCTCGAATACCTGCTCGATTTACAGCACGACGTGCCACGCTATCTGCTCGGCGATCCTTTACGTTTGGGACAGGTCTTAATCAATTTAGTGAATAACGCGATCAAATTTACCGAACGCGGTGAAGTGGAGCTGCGCTGTCGTTTGCTGTCAGAGAACCCGGGCAAGGTGCGCTTGCATTTTTCGGTGCGTGATACTGGCATTGGCTTGTCCCCAGAAGAGCAAGCCCGGCTGTTTCTGCCCTTTTCGCAAGCCGACGATTCAACCACACGCAAATATGGCGGGACAGGTCTGGGGCTATCGATTTCGCAGCATCTGATTCAATTAATGGGCGGCTGCATTCGGGTCGAAACCAATCCCGGCCAAGGCGCATGTTTTAGCTTCGATTTGGAAATGCCATTAGCAAACACACCGACCAGTCAGCCGATTTTGCCAGCAGCCTTGGAAAATGCGCATGTGCTGGTGGTCGATGACAGCCCGCTCGCGCGCGCGATTTTGATCGACGCAATGCATGGTTTGCCGATTCGCATCGACGAAGCAGGCAATGGCTACGAGGCACTCGCAGCGATCAAGCATGCGGCGCGGGAGGATGATCCGTATGCGCTAGTGCTCACGGATTTACAAATGCCAGACTTGGATGGCATTACCTTAATGCGCCAGATTCGTGCCCTACCCGACCTACATGCGATGCCACAAGTGGCCTTGGTAACGGCCTATGACCGCGAGGAAGTGCATGCGCAAGCGCAAGAAGCAGGCATTAGCGCCTTTATCTGCAAACCCATCAATCCGACAGCATTGCTTGACACCGTGCTAGCGCTATTTGCGGCGAGCGAGCATCCGACTGATATGCTGCATAACCATTTTGCAACGCAAGCGCAGTCACGCTATCAAGGTGTGCATGTGTTGTTGGGTGAAGATAACGATATCAACCAACAAATCGCAGTCGAACTGCTAGCCATGCAAGGCATCACGGTTGACATTGCTGAAACTGGCCGCCAAGTGGTCGAGAAATTGCGAGAAGGCGGGCCACAGCGCTATCAATTGGTGCTGATGGACCTGCAAATGCCCGACATGGATGGACATGAAGCGACGGCGGCGATTCGCGCTGATAGCCGATTTGATCAATTACCGATCATTGCGATGACCGCACATGCGCTCGCCGATATTCGCGAACGTTCGCTCAATCAAGGCATGCAAGACTACCTCACCAAACCCGTCAATCCAGACGAATTATTTAATACCCTTGGACGCTGGCTCGCTCCAGCAGCCAGCACAATTGCAAGTGCAAGCAATAATGCTGGCGCTGCCTACGCTACCAACGCTACTAGCGCTACCAACACCGCAAGCAAACCAAGCATGATCGCTAGCCCCGCGCCCAGCAAGTTACCGCCACTCGAATTGGCGGGGATAGACGTGGCACGCGGCTTATCGCATGTGGTGGGGAATGGCCCGTTTTATCTACAATTGTTAGAACGCTTCGCCCGCTCGCAACGGCAAGCGGTGACCGATATCCGCACCTCATGTGAGGCGGGGCGGCAAATTGAGGCCGTACGACGCGCGCATACCTTGCGCGGTGTGGCGGCAAATATTGGCGCGGTACAAGTGCAAGAGTTAGCGGAAAAACTCGAATTTATGTTGGAGCAAACGCTAGACCTCAAGCGATTGCCGATGGCAACTTTGATGCTTGAGCTAGAGCAAGCCTTACAAATCGTCGTGAAAGGCTTAGACCAACGTTTTGGTGCGGGCAAAAGCGATGAGCACGTAGCAAGTCAAGCGCACCTCGATCCACAGCTTGCCGCCCAGCAATTGCAAGAGTTGACGCAATTACTTGCCGAAGATAGGGCTGATGCAGTGTTTTATTTTGATTCGATCAAAGCCAACCTTGCCAGCCTGCTGGATCATACCCAAATGGATGCGCTAGCGAATCATTTGCGGATGTTCGAATTTGACGAGGCGAAGCAGATGTTACAGCGACGCCAGCCAGGCATCGCGCAAACGTAAGCGTTTTTCGATCAAACGCTAGGTGAAATCCCCTGCCCGGTCTTACTTGCCTGCTTACCTGCCTACTTACTTGCACGCCCCGCAACGATGGCAAAGCGGCTGCTGAAGGACAGCCAGCGCAATAGTCCAGTAAAATGCGTACTTTAGTTTGCACAGCAGCGCCGCATATCACGACATCAGCGAATGTCAAGCGGATTAATTTATTGCTGGCAAGCTTTTTGCTTTCGCGAATTGGATTATACTTTCAGCATGACTCCTTCAGCACAATACTCAGCACCAAGCGCTAGCCAACTGACCAGTGATCTGGCAGCACGTGCCCTAGACCTCGCCCGCGACACACTCCAAATTGAAGCCGATGCAATCTTAGCACTCAAGCAACGCCTTAGCGCGCCTGGCGAGAACGGCGCCCAATTTGTCGCGGCACTCAACCTGTTACTGCAATGCAAAGGCCGCATCGTCGTCTCTGGCATGGGGAAATCCGGCCATATAGCACGCAAAATCGCAGCGACCTTAGCCTCAACCGGTAGCCCAGCGTTTTTTGTCCATCCAGCCGAAGCGGCACATGGCGATTTAGGCATGGTGACACCGCAAGATACCGTGATTGCGATTTCCAATTCGGGCGAAACCGCAGAATTGCTGGCGATTTTGCCGCTGATCAAACGCATAGG
>JACPVY010000377.1 GCA_016197345.1 Burkholderiales bacterium | reverse complement strand
TGAAACTGTCCAATGAAGGTGCGTTGACAACATTGTTTGGCAATTTATTCCAATGTTCGGATGGTTTCCGGGCGCAATTTTGGGTTCCCTTTGAGAACTGGGTTGTTGACCCCAGCAACTTCATTGAATGAGGGAGCCCGGAATGCCTGGCCGTAGAGCAGTTTGGCGGTGACGTTCACAGCCGCGTCCCATACCAAAGCAAGCCGCGGGTTGGTGGTGCCGCCAACGTCGGAGAAGCGGTCATGGCGCAAGCCAGCGGTAAGCGTCCAGCCCCTTAAGAAATTCCATTCATCTTGCACGTAGAGGTAATTGACCTTTCGAACCTTGGGTAGAATAAACGGCGCCGTGTTGGAAACATCGACAAGTTGTCCGATCGGCACTGGCAGGCCATACGATGTCAGATCAAAATTTTTAAACTCGGTGGTCTTATACATATTCAAGTCGTCATGGCCTACCCCGAAGCGCACCGTGTGATTTTGAAAGCCGGAGTAAGTCGCGTAGGCTGAAATCCGAATTTGCCGCTCATAGGTGGATGGTGCGCCCAACATGCCGTCGGGGAACAATCCAGGGCCAAGCTGGGTGCCGGGGGGAAAGACCCGAAATGCTGGATCAGTGTTGTCTATATACCGTAAGACGCTCGCCGAAAACCCTGCCCCCCAGTCTTTCGCTATCTGGGAATTAAACCAACTGAGATCAACGTGGGTTCGGTTGCTCTTTGACTTGCCAACAGGATCCAGGGCGTCAGCAGCGCCGATGCCGGTTCCCACATCATGCCGATATTTTTCGGAAAGACGCAGACGCCAGTTTTCAAAGGAAAAGTCGAGGTTGGCATCGAAAGACCCCGCCCCGGCGTTGACTGGCCCAGGCGCCAAGCTTGCATGGGTGTTTGCGCCCAAGTCTATGGCGGATTGACCGTCGAAGTCAACGGTCCTGTTGACACCGTTGGTCTTCCCTACCCGCAAATACGCGCCGACATCAACCGAGCCAAATTTACTGCCATGCTCAACCCAAGCGTCCCGCACTCCTGGAGTACCTACTCTAGCGCCAACGCGGGTTCCTTTCATTTCAGCGCCTGACTTTGTCACGATATTGATCACGCCAACATAAGCATCCGCACCGTACAACGCTGAACCCGGCCACCGGATGATCTCAATGCGGGAGATGTTTTCAACAGGATAGCCCCC
>JACPVY010000376.1 GCA_016197345.1 Burkholderiales bacterium | reverse complement strand
CCTTGCGAACAGCTCAATGTATCCCAAACAGCGTGACGATGAATTGAATGCCCCGTTTTTTGAATAGGCGCAAAGTTTTTCGCATATTTATTAAGCGGCAAGCCTAGCCACGCAGTCTGAACCCGATTTTTTTTGCTCTTTTGCGAGATCCAACATGAAACGTACTTATCAACCTTCAGTAGTGCGCCGCAAGCGTACCCACGGCTTTCGCGCCCGTATGGCTACCCGCGGTGGTCGCGCAGTGCTCAATGCACGTCGCGCCAAAGGCCGTAAGCGCTTGGCAGTGTAATATTCCAGCGTGCATGCCACCGACTGTGTGACCAGAAACAAGCTGGAAGGCGGTCGTTCACAAGATTTTGCACGCGCTAGGCGTATCGTTAAAACGGATGAGTTCTCATCCGTTTTTCGTTTGCGCCCAACGCAAAAATCAGCACACTTTGTGTTATACACCCGTAGCAATGCACTGCCGCACGCCCGTTTGGGTGTGGTGGTGGCGAAGCGCTTGGCGCCGCGCGCGGTAACGCGCAACACCATCAAGCGCCTCACGCGGGAGCTATTCCGCACGTCTGATTTACCTGCAATCGATTGTTTGGTTCGCCTTTCCAAGCCGGTCAATAGCAAGGATGGCCCCGCCACCAATGCCGCGTTAAAAACGGCGTTGCGGGCGGAATTGGCACGTCTGTTTGCACCATATCGCGTGCCTGCTAAAACGAAGGAGCCGCTATGAAGCGCGCGCCACATCTAGCTGCCTTTGTCTTGCGCAAATTGCTGCGCGCCTATCAATTAGGTGTCAGCCCGTTTATTGTACCTAGCTGCCGCTTTTACCCGACTTGCTCTAACTATGCGTTGGAAGCAATTGCCACGCATGGCGCGGCAAAGGGAAGCCTGTTGGCAGCCCGGCGTTTGTGTAAATGCCATCCTTGGCATCCTGGCGGCGTGGACCTTGTTCCGTCAGCCGCATCGTCAAGTCCTTGTTCATCACCAACCGCAAGCGGTTGCAACCATACCTGACCACCATGTACACGGAAATCAAACGCAATATTTTATGGGTCGTCTTCCTGACCTCCCTCTTTTTCCTGTGGGATAACTGGAATGTCTCCCAAGGCAATGCTTCATTCTTCGCGCCAGCGCCAAAAACCACCGCCACTAGCGGCCAAAATGCTGGCGTGCCTAGCGCAAGCAGCGCTACCGCCACGGCTGCCGCAATTGCGAATGGTAGCGCAACACCCGCGTTCAAGAGTGAAACGATCACCATCACCACCGATATCTTCAAAGCCGATATTGATACCTTAGGCGGTGAGATCAAACGCTTGGAATTACTCAATTATCGCGATGGGATTGATTCCAAAAAGAATCAATTGCTATTCGATAAAAGCGCAAACCACACCTATCTGGCCCAAAGTGGCTTGATCGGCAAAGGCGAAGATGGCGTGGCGCTTCCTAACCACAAATCTGGCTTTACCGCGAAGCCCGGTATCCGCGAACTCACCAATGGCGCGAATGAAGTGCAATTGGTGCTGGAAACCGAAAGCGCTGGCGTCAAACTGAGCAAAACCTTTACCTTCAAACGTGGTGATTACACCATCGGCATCAAACATGAACTGCACAACAACGGTAAAGCAGCGATTTCGCCATCGCTCTATCTGCAATTAGTTCACGATGGCAACAAACCCGCCGACGATACTTATTTCACTAGCAGCTATACCGGCCCTAGCCTGTACACCGATGAAGAAAAATTCCAGAAACTGGAGTTTTCCAAAATTGAAAATGGCAAAGTGAAGCACGCTAATAGCACCGAAAGCGGCTGGATCGCTATCGTGCAGCACTTTTTCGTCTCGGCCTACTTGCCACCAGAAAAACTCAAGCGCGAAATTCGCACGGAAAAAGTCGATACAAACCTGTATTCGATTGCGAATGTATTTGCGCTAGGCAATCTGGCACCAGGCGCTAGCACTGTGTTCGATACCCGCTT
>JACPVY010000375.1 GCA_016197345.1 Burkholderiales bacterium | reverse complement strand
TGATGCGCGTCTTGCACGGCATTGCTTCTCTCTTTTTTACTTTTTAATTCAACAAGGCTATGTATCCTGAACGCGTTGTCTCTGGCATGCGACCGACCGACAGCCTGCACCTAGGTCACTATCTTGGTAGTTTGAAACAATGGCTGACTCTACAAGCCGAAACTCCTTGTCTATTTTTTGTTGCTGATTGGCAGGCGCTAGCATGTGGCGGTGCCAATGCCGATCATGCGCAGGCGATTGAGAAAAAGAGTTGGGATATGGTGCTCGACTGGCTTGCCGCCGGTATCGACCCATCGCAGGCAACCCTTTTTATCCAATCCCGCATCCCCGAACACGCAGAATTGCATTTGTTGCTCTCGATGGCTACTCCCTTGAGTTGGCTGCAGCAATTACCTAGCTTTCAACAGCAAAGCGCAAAATTGGCGCAGAAAGATCAAGTGAGTTACGGCATGCTAGGCAGCTCATGCTTACAGGCGGCCGATACCTTGATCTATCGCGCTAGCCATGTGCCAGTGGCGCAAGACGATGTTTGGCATATTGAAGCGATGTCGGAAATCGCACGGCGCTTTAATCATCTGTATGGCAAAGAAAAAGATTTTGAAGAGAAATCGCAAAACGCCGTGAAAAAACTCGGTAGCAAACGTGCGAAGCTGTATTTGGAATTGCGCGCCGAATATCAGCAAGAAGGCAAGGAAGATGCGCTAGAGCAAGCAAAAGCGGTGCTCGATGAAGCGCAAAATTTGTCGATGATTGATCGTGAACGTTTGTTTGGTTATTTGGAAGGAAGTCGCAAGCTGATTTTGGTCGAGCCTGAGCCGCAAATTGTCGCTAGCGCGCAATTGACTGGCTTGGACGGGCGGGTGATGGATCATGCTTATGGCAACGCGATTAACTTGCGTGAGGAAAAGCACGAGTTAGAGCGTAAAATTTTTGCGATGCCAGTCGATCCGGGGCGCTTACATCACAATGACGCTGGCAATCCAGCGCATTGCCCCGTCTGGCCATTGCATCAAGCATTTTCCCGCAATGAGGCATGTGAGCAGGTTTTGCAGGGCTGCTTAAAGGGTACGCTAGGGTGTGGCGAGTGCAAATTGGCGCTCAGTAACGCGATCGCCTTGGTGCAAGAGCCTATTCACGAGCGCGCCCAGACCTATCTGGATGACCCTTCGTTGGTGCGGGCGATAATTGCCGATGGTTGCGACAATGCGCGTAAGCTGGCGCAAGAGACCATGCGCGATGTGCGCGAAGCCGTTGGGCTGAGTTATTCGCTATGATGCTAGCGCCTATGCATGCGCAGGAGGGCGCGCCGTCGGCGTGGGTGCAGCGCTTTGTTCCGCTCATTCCCCATCAACTCAATAAGCCGGTATTGGATTTAGCCTGTGGTGCTGGCCGTCATACACGCTTATTGCTGGCACATGGCTATGAAGTGCTGGCAATCGATAGAGATCTCACAGCTTTGCAATCGCTCAAGCAGTCTTTGGTTGGGGAGGGCGCTAAATTAGATAGCTTAGCGCTTGATGTAGAGCAGCCGCTAGAACAATTGCAATGGCCGTGCGCACCAGCGAGTTTGGCTGGCATTGTTGTCACCAATTATCTGCATCGGCCTTTATTTCCACTATTGCTAGCAAGCCTTGCGCCGAATGGTGTATTGATTTATGAAACCTTTGCGGCTGGGAATCAGGTTTTTGGCAAGCCTTCTAATCCGGCGTTTTTATTAAATCCGGGAGAATTATTCATTCGTATGCAAGAATCTGGCGTCATGCGCACACTTGCGTTTGAAGATGGCCGTGTTGAGCAGCCGAAAATGGCGATGGTGCAGCGCATTTGCTGCATCAAAGCGGGGCATGATATTGATCTTAGTCGGTTGGGGCCGCTATAGCGGAGGCTAAGAAGTAATTAATTCCGAAGCTTACCCCGCTGCCGCAGGCTATCCGCTACAATCACATGTTTTTCAAATTTATTGACTTTGCTTTGTCCTATGCTTGATCCGATAGTGAATTTGCTTATCAGTAAGTTGGACATAGTTGGAAACGAGCTTGCCATCAACGCATGCAACAGCCTGATCTGTGATGCGGGTGGCGGGTGTATTACAATAGCGTTTTTTTGAGTGGTCGTAACCTCGACGTATAACGTGGTTGCGCAAGATTGGTTTAACCTGCTGCCAGTCTTTTTGCACTTTTTGAATGTTTGCAGCATTTCATCCCGTAACGATATGATTATTCGCAAGAAATTAAATGTACCTCACATGACCCTGGCAAAGTCGGCGGTCGTAGCAGCAAGTCTGGCTGCTTTGGCTGGCTGCAATGCATTAGGCAATCTGATCGAGCCAGATCGTGTCGAATACCGTAGCGCGAGCAAAGCGCCAACGCTAGATGTGCCACCAGATTTGACACAGTTACAGCGTGATAGTCGTTACGCGATTCCAGATGCTAGCCGTGGTACGGCAACTGCTTCCAGCTTTAACTTGCAGCAAGGTAAAGCGGTGGCGAGCGGCCCAGTTGCATCGCAAGTGCTGGTGACGCAAATTGGCGATGTGCGTGTTGAGCGATCTGGTGATCAACGCTGGTTAGTAGTCAAGCGCGCGCCTGATGCGCTGTGGACGCCAGTGAAAGATTTTTGGCAGGAAATGGGGTTTGTCATCAATATCGAAACCCCGGCAGCAGGCGTGATGGAAACCGATTGGGCGGAAAACCGCGCCAAGATTCCACATGACATCATCCGCGACACCGTTGGTAAAGTGTTTGATTCCTTGTATGCGACTGGTGAGCGCGATAAATTCCGGACACGTATCGAGCGTACTCCCGATGGTGGTAGTGAAATTTATATCAGCCATCGTGGTGCGGAAGAGGTATT
>JACPVY010000261.1 GCA_016197345.1 Burkholderiales bacterium | reverse complement strand
ATGCTGAACATGGTGCAAAAGTTCATCACCAAATTAGAGCGTGAGCGTAACGCTAGACTGAACGGTTTGGCGTAAAAACAACAACTCGCTGATTCATTCCAAACTTCTGCACGCTATCTTTCGTAGCGAGCGGGGTTGAGACGCGTCTCAAGAAATCCATTGACTCTTGGCAAATAAGTAAAATACTGTAAGCACAGTTCGCTACCATTAGCGCGATAGATTGCGCGAACGATGGTCGCAAGAGCTCGCTGCGGGAAGCGTTTTGATCATACCTAGCGTGATGCAGTAACGATAGGGTAACGACAGAGGGAGTCACATGTTTGGCAATATGAGCGCTCAATCACACCTGCATATTCATCATTTCTTGGTAGGCCGTGACCAATTTATTACGCACCTGCACCGTCGCTTGAAACGCGATGCCCGCTTTTTGTGTCGCGATCATCACATCCGACAAATTCACCCTATCGTCCCCCGCAGAAAATGCTTGGCCCATATCGCGCGCTGTGTTTTGCGTCTGCGCCACCTGATCCAATTGCGCTTTCAAGGCATCGGCAAAATTGACCTTGCTGACATCGGCGCTAGCGTTAATGCCGTCAGCACCTTTCAAGGCTTCGAAACTGGCGCGATTGGACGGGCTGGTTGCATGTGCCTTCAGTTGCGCCAGCATAGACTCGATGCGCGAACTGTCGATTCCCAAGCCGTTGATACTCACATTCGCCTCCATCAAAAAGTTATTTCTCTGCGTAATGCTGATGCAATGACTCAATCGAGCTTCAGCCCTGTCACAATAGCAGTTCACAATCCAGTACTAGCAAGGAGCAAGGGCAAAAACTACCCTCTTATCAGGCAATTGAATTGCCCTTATCCACTCCATAATCAGGTATCCCTGTGATAAATACGATTGCATTTTTGCGGCATCCCACGCAAATAGCTTGGCCGCAAGCTGAATCATCCACACCTCGAATTCGGAAGACATCATGGCAGCAGCAGAAGAAATTATTGACATGAGCCAACCCCAAGAAGAAAAGCCTAAGGGCTTTTGGCAAACGCCGACGGGGAGAAATTTCTTTTTGGCGATCATGGCAGCAACTGCTTTGTCGGTGATCACTGGCGTCTATTTATGGAGCCAACAACCAGAATACAAAGTGCTGTATTCCAATTTCAATGATCGCGATGGCGGCGCTATTGTGGCGGCCTTGCAGCAGATGAATATTCCCTACAAATATTCTGAAGGTGGGGTTGCGATCTTGGTGCCAGCTGCGAATGTGCATGATGTGCGCTTGAAATTAGCCTCGCAAGGTTTGCCCAAAGGGGGCAATGTCGGCTTTGAATTGATGGAAAACCAAAAACTGGGTATCTCGCAATTTTTGGAACAAGTCAATTTTCAACGCGCACTCGAAGGCGAATTAGCGCGTTCTATTCAGTCGGTCGGTGCGGTGCAGTCAGCGCGCGTGCATCTCGCTCTGCCTAAACCTTCTGTATTTGTCCGCGAGCAGCAAAAACCCACCGCCTCCGTTTTACTCAATTTACATCCCGGCCGTAGCTTAGATCAGGCCCAAGTAAATGCGATTGTGCATTTAGTCGCTTCTAGCGTGCCCGATTTAGTGCTCTCCAACGTCACTGTCGTCGATCAAAACGGCATCTTGCTATCAGAAACTGGCAAAGGCCCAGGCGCCAAAGCGCTAGACCCGAATCAATTGAAATACGTGCAGCAATTGCAAGCGAATATCGTCAAACAAGTCGAATCCATCGTTGCCCCTATCGTCGGTGCCAATAATGTGCGTGCAGAAGCCACAGCCGACGTCGATTTTTCGCAAATTGAACAAGCTAACGAAACCTATCGACCAAATCAACCGCCAGATAAAGCGGCTGTGCGCAGTCTGCAAAGCAGCGAATCGACCAGCCCGGCTGGCAGCACCGCGTCCGGCGTACCCGGCGCACTCTCGAATCAACCACCAACACCAGCCACCGCGTCGATCAATACGCCAGCCAATGCGAATGCCAACACCAGCGCCAATGTGGCTGGCAATTCGCGCAAGGATGTCACGACGAATTTCGAAGTCGATAAAACGGTGCGCTATTCGCAACAAGCGATGGGCGGACTCAAACGTCTGTCCGTCGCGGTGGTGGTCAACTACCGCCGCATTGTTGATCCCAAAACGGGCAAAGTGACGATTAAGCCCTTAACCGCAGATGAAATTGCGCAAATCAATAAGCTTGTGCGTGAAGCAATGGGGTTTTCGCAAGAGCGCAACGACACCTTGAACGTCGTCAACACCCCATTTGATGGTGTCGATAAGCCAGAAGTGATCCCAGAACCCTTGCCTTGGTGGAAAGATCCAGTCAATATCAACATGGCGCTCACGGCTTTGAAATATTTGGTGCTAGCAGCCATCGCTTTCTACTTTTTTGTCCGCATCTTGTTACCATTGTGGCGTCCTGTGATGCGCAAATTTGATGAATTAACCAAATTGCCCGCACCACCACCACCGGAACCTGAGCCTGAACCGGAGCCAGAAGTGACCGAAGAAGAAATTCAAGCCAAAACGGCGTTGGAAGAAATGGAAGCGAAACTGCATCAAGGCTATCGCGAAAACTTGCAAATGGCGAAAAACATGGCAAAAGAAGACCCACGTATTGTCGCCAACGTAATCAAATCATGGGTAGGCGCATGAGCAAGTGGTGGAAGTGCTCGATAGCTTCATTGCGCAGACCGAACTCAATTCTACCGTCGGCTTAGATTCTGACGAATACATCCGCCAAGTGTTAACCAAGGCGCTAGGCGACGATAAAGCCTCGGTGCTGTTATCGCGGATTTTGGGTGGTAAAGACGCCAGCGGTATCGAAAGCTTGAAGTGGATGGACGCCGCTTCGGTGGCCGAACTGATCAAAAACGAACATCCACAAATTATCGCAACAATTTTGGTCCACTTAGAGCGCGATCAAGCCTGTGAAATTCTCGGCAACTTCACCGAACGCTTGCGCAACGACGTCGTATTGCGGATTGCGACGCTCGATGGCGTGCAACCTGCGGCGCTACGCGAACTCAATGACGTCTTGACCAAACTGCTGTCGGGCAATGAAAACATCAAGAAATCGACGATGGGTGGTGTGCGTGCTGCGGCTGAAATTTTGAACTTCATGAGCGGCGAAAACGAGCAGTCGGTGATGGACAACATCAAAAACTACGACAACGATATGGCGCAGAAGATCATGGACGAGATGTTCGTCTTCGACAATCTGATCGATATCGACGATCGTGGCATCCAATTGCTATTGCGCGAAGTACAGTCGGAAATGCTGATTATCGCCTTGAAAGGCGCTTCGCAAGACTTGCGCGACAAAGTCTTCAAAAACATGTCGCAACGTGCATCGGAAATGATGCGCGAAGATTTGGAATCCAAAGGCCCAGTACGGCTGTCGGAAGTGGAAGCGCAGCAAAAACAAATTTTGCAAATCGTGCGCCGCTTGGCCGACGAAGGTCAGATCGTATTAGGCGGAAAAGGCGAGGATTCGTTTGTCTAATACCATCATCCCCAAAGAGCAACAAACGGCGTTTCAGCGCTGGGAAATGACGTCGTTTGGCGATCAACGCCCTTCTACCTTGGCAAAATTGGCCGCAGAGCAATCTAAAAAAGTGGTCGTGCCTAGCCAAGAAGAAATCGACCGCATGCGCGAGCTGGCGCTACAAGAAGGCTATGCGACTGGGCACGAAAGTGGCTTAGAAGAAGGCTTTCGCAAAGGCCATATGGAAGGCTTGACGCAAGGTTTGAATGAAGGCCGCGAACAAGCCGCGCTAGAAATCGGTTATTTGCACCAATTAGCGCAAGATTTTGGCCAGCAAATCGCCCATGCCGATACCGCCATTGCGCACGATATGCTCGATCTCGCACTCGATATCGCCAAAGCGATGCTGAAAACAGCGCTACAAGTGAAACCGGAATTGGTGTTGCCAGTGATAGTCGATGCGGTGCAATACCTCCCTAGCCTGCATCAGCCCGCGCTCTTGATCATGCATCCAGATGACTCGGCGCTAGTGCATGCGCATATGGGCGACGAATTGGAAAAAAACGGTTGGCGTGTGATCGAAGATGAATCGGTTGGCCGTGGCGGTTGTCGCATCGATACCGCGAATAACCAAATTGATGCGAGTGCTGCAACACGTTGGCAGCGTATTGCTAGCGTGCTGGGTAAGAATCTCGATTGGCTGGAATAAGCCACTATGTCGCACGCTCATGCTCCCCTGAAATATAGCGCGCTGTGGCAATCCTATTTGCGCGATTGCGGTCAGTTAGTCGAGATGGCCGAGCCTATGCAAATGACGGGTCGCGTCACACGGGTGACGGGTTTGCTGATGGAAGCGGTCGGCCTTAAATTACCCGTCGGTGCTGCCTGCACCATAGGCTTACCAGGCGGTGGCAAAATTGAAGCCGAAGTCGTTGGTTTTGAAAACGATAAGCTATTTTTAATGCCACAAAGCGATATTGAGGGAATAGTCCCCGGTACGCATATCTGGCCGATTGAAACGGTACAAAGTCTGCCCAAACCG
>JACPVY010000260.1 GCA_016197345.1 Burkholderiales bacterium | reverse complement strand
TCATCGATCTCTCGACCGCAATGGCTCGAGACTTGTTCGCCGCGAACGGCTATCACAAGACGACCTCGCGGGAGATCGCTGCCGCGGCAGGCGTTTCCGAGCGGCTCATCTACTTTCACTTCACCAGTAAGGCCAACTTGTTTCAGCAGGCCGTGGTGGCTCCGCTGACCTCATTCATGGACGCCTTCATCGAGGAGTGGCGCCGCTCCGCCGATACGCCCCAGGACCTCGAGGTCGTGGCCAGGCGATGGATTGGTGGCATGTACGACCTGCTGCGCCAGCACCGGCACCAGCACCGGCACCGGCCGATGAGGATGATCTGGATGCTTTGTTTGAGCAAAACAACTCCGTAAAGACGCCAGCACCTGCTGCCGCCAGCGTCGATGAGGATGATATGGATGCCTTGTTTGCCTTGGCCGCCAGCAGTCCCCCGGTAGTTCTTAGTCCCCCCCCTGCAGCGCCTGCGAAGACGCACGAGCCGCCTGGCGAAGAATTTGCACTGACCATAGGCGTGCAAGATGCAGATATCGAAATTTCACCTGAAATGGTGGCTGCCGCTGAGGTCGTCACTGATGTTGCTCATGAGCGTCCGATGTATGAGCGCCTTGGTGCTATCGTTCGCTTGCTGCATGATTCGATGCGTGAACTAGGCTATGACAAGGCATTAACCGAAGCCTCATCACAAATTTCTGATGCGCAGGATCGTCTCGAATACGTTGCCACGTTGACGGAGCAAGCCGCCAACAAAGTGCTGAATACGCTAGATGATGGCATGCCGGCGCAAGACGATTTGTCGAAGGAAGCCAAGAAGATGGAAACGCGCTGGCAGCAATTGTTTGAAGGCAAAATTAGCCTCGACGAATTCAAAGTACTAGCGGGTGATTCCAAACAATTTGCGATTATGGTGGGCGAGGCAACGGAAAAAGAAAAAGCCCGTTTGCTCGAAATCATGATGGCGCAAGATTTCCAAGACATCACAGGTCAATTGATCAAAAAAGTGGTCAACATCACCAAGACGGTCGAAAAAGAGCTGGCTGAACTATTGCGTGATAATGCGCCGCCGGCAATTCGTGAAAAAATTCATAAGCCAGCGCAATTGATGCAAGGCCCATCCGTGCCTACCACGGCATTGGATCAAGATAATGTTGATGACCTTCTTGCCGATCTGGGATTCTAATGGACGATATGCTCAAGGATTTCGTCGTCGAGGCGATGGATCTTGCAGTCAACGTAGAAGAGCACCTGCTGAGACTGGAACGTAATCCCGACGACAAGGAAGTCTTAAACGCCGTTTTTCGGTCGTTTCACACCATCAAAGGTGGCGCGGGGTTCATGGGGCTGACGGCAATGGTGCATGCCTGCCATTTGACCGAGAACTTGTTTGATGCCCTGCGTACCGGAGCTGCACCAGTCACACCGTTGGCGATTGAGGCTGCCTTACAGGCTAGCGGCTTTGTCGCCGATCAGTTGACTGAGCTTGCCAATGGTGCTGATCCTGAAAGCCTGCCAGCGATGCCAGACACGCTGGAACGCATTTTAACCAATGCGATTGAGGGCAAGGATGACCTCGTGTATGAAGAAGCTGGCGAGGAGGCCGAGGCTGGCGAGGAAGAGCCTGAAGATGAGTTGGAGGCAGCTTTCGAGGCGGCCGCGACCCATATGGCGGCAGTCGGCACGACCGTGGCCAGTGCCGCTCCCACACCTGCCGCAGCGCGGGTATTAGGGCCAGATGGCATCGATTGGGAAGGCTACTATATGGCGGTAGTGCCCTCAGGCACATATACCCCTAGCGTCGCAGCCACACCAGCCCCTAGCGCAGCGGCTGCGGTCGCGCCAGTCGCCCCAGCGGCCAGTCCGAAAGCAACCGCCAAACCTGCGGCGAAACCAGCCGCTAAGGCCGCTGCAAAACCTGCTGCCAGTGCCGAAGGCGACGCTAAAACACCAGCAAAAGCCGCTGATGGTGGCGACAAACAACGCGCTGCTAATAATCAAGATCGGCCTTCCTCTGCCCCTGTCAAAGAAGACAGTATTCGCGTCGATGCGATCAAACTCGATGCATTGCTGGAGGTGGCTGGCGAATCGGTGCAGGCCGCAAATCAAGCGGCGGTATTGTTGGAGCGCTTGTTGCAATTCAAATTTGAAGGGCAGGCTGCAACGCTGATGACGACGCTAGCAGAGACCCTAGAGCGGGCTTCGCGCTATTCGACCGAATTGCCGCGCGCTACCTTGGCAACCCGGATGCAACCAGTTGGCCGCCTGTTTCAGAAATTCCCACGTTTAGTGCGTGAATTGGCGAAAGATTTGGGGAAAGACGTCGAGCTGTATATCGAAGGTGCTGAAACCGAAGTAGATCGGGTGGTGGTGGATAGCTTATACGACCCATTGGTGCACATGCTGCGCAATGCGCTGGATCACGGTGTAGAAAGCCCGGAAGATCGGCTTGCTGTGGGTAAATCCCTGAAATCATTTATTTCGCTCAAAGCCTGGCAAGAAGCCAATAGCGTCATGATCGTGTTGGCTGACGATGGCAAAGGGATGGACCCAACTGAATTGCGCAAGAAAGCACTGAAAAAAGGCTTGATTAGCGAATCGCAAGCCCTGACTGCCGACGAAGCTTTCCAATTGGTGTTTTTACCCGGTTTTTCGACCAAGGAAGTGGCCTCTAGCGTATCTGGTCGTGGCGTTGGGATGGACGTGGTGAAGACCGCGGTCGAAAAAAATCGTGGCTCTATCCGTATTGATTCGGTGCTAGGGCAGGGGACTACCTTTGCGATTCGATTACCGATTGAGTTGTCGATTGTGCCGACGATGTTGGTCAACACCGCTGGCGCGGCATTGGCCTTGCCGATGGCGGTGGTGCAACGCGTGGTGGAATTGCCAGAAACCTTTGCTCAAGTCGGTGGTTCGCCAGTGTTGAAAGATCAAGGCCGACCGTTGCCTGTGCGTTCGCTTGCCACTTCACTCGGCTATGAGCAGGGGACAGAGCGCGTTGGTATCGTGATCGCTTCGCCACATCCTTATATTTTGGCAGTAGAAGCGGTGGACGGCACTGCCGATTTGGTGATCAAACCAATGACGGCAATTTCTGTCCCCGGCATCACCGGTACTGCCCGTTCTGCTGAAGGCGAATTGGTGTTGGTGGTGGGCTTATCGTTCTTAATGGATGGTTGCCGTGCGACAGCGCGGATGGCAGCGTAAATCGATAGTGGATGTGGTGCGGCGCATGCTTGTGCGCTAGATGCGCTGAGGCTTGCGCAAACACAAGTTAATCATGTGCTTTTGTTTGCACTTGACGACAGAGGCGAACCCAAGGCGATTAGCATCGTCCGTTCTGCCTGATGTTGTTTAGGTTTAATACAGTAATCCCAAAATGGCAGCTTTCACTGCGGCTTGAATCTTATTCGATGCGCCCAATTTCGCCACCACATTATTGATGTGGAAATTGATGGTGCGTTCGGATACAGAAAGAATTTGCCCGACTTCATACGCTGTTTTCCCCTCGGCTGTCCACAACATGACTTCCCGTTCGCGCGTGGTGAGCACCACTTCTGATTCTGGCACCAACTTCCTTTTCAACATATTTGCCATGCCAACGTGAACAATTTGCGCCAGCCACGCCATTTTGTATTGGTTATCTGCAATCGTGGTGTCGGTTAATTGCTCGCTGCTGCGTGCTAATGTCAGCATGCCAACCGCGCCACCCGCATCGCGCGCAGCTTGCGCCCAGCCGAAGCACAGGCCGTGGGCGCGGGCTTCCTCCCACAATTGTGGAGCGTTTTGAAATACCTGTGGCGTCCACACAATTGTCAGAATGTATACCTAGCAACGCATTAAATTGGTCTTCTTGCCATGTATTCATGACAGCACTTCCTTCCCGGTGTCAAATCTGACAGGTCGTCAACGCGACTGTTTTTGATTAATATTCCAATAAAATAGATCAGACCAATGTCCTATACTAGCCTTTCCGTCTTCATTCAACCATGTTCTATGCAAATGGATTTGAATTGCTTTCAACCAACCTCAATGATGCAAAAATCGGTGCTGAAAATTTCGCCGGATGGTTACATACGTCTGCCATTTTCGACATTTAGCTCCCTCAATTTTGTGCATTTATTTACCGACCGAGATTTAACTTTGCTCGATGAATTAATTGCCCAAGCGATACCTGCGGGAAGTGCTGGTTTTTCTGAATGCATTAGTACGACAACGCCTAGTATATCCCTAGGTTGGGCGTGGTATAGCCATCGCGATTCAAATTGTCTTTTATTGGCGCCAGAAAACGTTCGTAGTAATGTGATGATTACAGATATTCATGGCTATGATGTCGGCGTCTCTGCGACTTCAAATTTAATTGGCGAATGGCTAACATGCTGTGATTGGCCCGCCATGGTCCGTTTAGCACTGCGTCTCCCCCTTCATATTGAGCACAGCAGCGTCTGTGCCAATGCTAGTCCCTGTTAACATTAACAGTTACCCAAATTGCGTTCCGGGTTTGTAATCGCATCGGACAATTTCATGTTTGATGAGGAAATATGCAAACCATATACAGTACTTCAAAAGAATTTACACCGGAATTTGAACGCGCGGTCGCTGCTTATCGCCACAAAATATTTATTGAGAGGCTAGGCTGGCAATTGCCGGTAAAAGACGGTTTAGAACGCGACCAATTTGATCGCCCAGATACGATTTATGTTGTTGTGCGAAATGATACTGGAAGTATTTGCGGATGCGCCAGATTATTGCCAACATTACGACCATATTTGCTGGGTGAAGTATTCCCACAATTAATGAATGGCCTGCCAGTTCCAGCGAGCAGTGAAATATGGGAATTATCCCGTTTTGCTGCGGCTGATATTAGTGAATGCGCCATTTCGCCGCAGGAAGCAGCACAACAGTCGCGCCAGTTATTGGCAGCCGCGGTTGTCACCGCCGCTAAGCAAGGGGCGACGCGTTTGATCACCGTTTCACCGTTAGGGGTTGAACGCTTGTTGCATCGCATGGGCGTCCATGCTCACCGTGCTGGTCCACCGATTTTTGTCGACGGCAAACCGATTTTTGCGTGCTGGATAGAAATCGACGCTCAAACCACCAAGGCGCTCGGCATTACCGAACAACTGCAAAAGGATTGCCCTCTCACCCATTGATATTGACCTAGCGTTGCTTGGGAATGGGTAATGCCGTGCGTGAGCCAACAGATGACATTGTTTGCAGGCGCTACGGCAATTTCCCAATCGCTAGGGAGGGGCGTGCTATTGTCGTTGGTGAAGTACGCCACTTGTGAACGCGTATGCCTTGGACTGTCTGTCCCGCCCCCTCCCGCCCATCTTTGTTTTGGCTTGTTTTCGCACCGCGTGTGCTGGGTGACGAAGACCGCGCTTTGAATTGACTTCATTTGGCTTATCAAACCAGCAGCCATTCCACTGTCTGCTATTTCTTCCACAACATCATTATTTTTGGCAGCATTTCGCAAGGTGTATTTTTTCCAGACAAAGTGGAAACATTAATGCCTCGAAATCGTGTACATATTGCAGTTTGTTTGCCCGATGCAATTTAACATAGTACACTCAAGCCGAAACATGCATGTTAGGGGAAGCTCTACCAATCCTTCTTATCGCACGTCTAGTATTGGGCCTGAGAACCACGAGCGAAATTGATGCTTCTCGAGCGGAATCAGATGTTTGATCAGGATAGGTTGAGATCTCTTGAAAAGCAGCCCAAAAACATCGCTGCGGGACTTGCCTTGCGGCATGCATTCTTCCTTGTATGAATGAAATATTTAGGCAGAGTGCACAGCAATTGCTGACCGTAGGTGGGAGATAGCTGCTACGTCGTTTAGTGCAGTATTGTCGAGATGGAATATTTTGGCTTCAGATCCTGTGCTATGCGTTCGTCACTTGGCGCGCTTGCAACCTTAAAATAATTGGATTCCGATACACTGTAGCAAGCGGGCTGGAGTCATTAGGCAAGGTCATCGCTCCAGCGAGGGGCGAGGCTGACAATCTGTGAAGCCATGTCGCGCGGCAAATCTTCGGGGTTCCGATAAGGGCGCGGTGCCCGGCAAATTAGGAAACTTCCTGGCGCTTTATCATGTATTCACAAACGCAAATTGATCCCATGGTCAGCTTCCGCAATTCGCAGGGCGAATTGGTGCGGGCCACTATTTTAAATCTCCAGCGCAAGTCGTTGGTGATGGAAGTCTACAATCCCTATTCCATCGTACAAATTAGCGAAGTGCTACATGACTTGACGATACGCTTACGTAGCCGCAATGCCTATGTTGGCAAAGCAGTCGTCATCAGCATTATGAATACCGGCTTGACGGCCATTGTCTCCGTCACCTTGATCGAAGAATGGCGCGAATTATCGAATGTCGTCGTCGTCCCCGGTTCGGTCGGTGAAGAAGCGCGCGCCTTTGTGCAGCAACTCACCACCTCCAGCACCAAGGCCACATCGGTATTCCGACTTCAGGCCCACCCGAACCTTGGCACGATCACCTGTGGCT
>JACPVY010000466.1 GCA_016197345.1 Burkholderiales bacterium | reverse complement strand
TGACCGAAGGCAAACGCTAGACTGATATTGACATAGCCTAAATGCGTCGCGCTATTGAGTGGGCTGACAAACAAGCCCATGCTTTGGCGTGATCCCATAGACAGCGCGAAGATGCAGCAACCCGCGCACAGCAAAATCCACATTGCATACCGCTTTTGTGCCGACATCTTGCCTCCTAACAGGGCGACAACGAGGAAAAGGCTATCGTGTATGGGTTAGCGCAGTACGTGTTCGTGCAACTCAGGCCCACCTTCGCGGTTGAGCTTGACCACGGTAGAAGAGCGCGTGCCATAGTGCTCTGACTGCACGCAGACAGCAGATAAAATCCGTTCGAAATCAAGGCTGACGCCAGTATTAGGCAGGCGGCCATCTGGCGCGAGCGTGGCATCGGCCAGCATTTCAAAATAGGCTTCTTTGGGGGCGCGTTGGCAAATCAAACTACCAAATTGGGCTTTGGTTTTGACAACCTTGGGCCAAGTGACATCGAGAGAGGCATTGGAAAGTCCATAGATACCGGGTGCTAAGCTTTGGCCGTTGCGTGGATCGTCGCCGCCACGATTCGAGTACCACACCAAGTTATCCGGCTCGGCCAGTAATAAATTAAAGCCATTGTATTCATCGGCCCGCTCTTGCACTTGGGCGAGGTAATCCGCGACGCTAATATCGTTGCGTAAGAAGTCGGCAACTAGTTCGCCACGGCTAGGGGCATCGGTACGTTTCTTTTGTGGCGAGCGGATGATGGTCAAACCTGCAAAGCGTGGCCCGTTTGGCCCAATTTGCGAGACCCCCATCCAACTGCCACCCGCTAACAAATCGCGGCCGCCAAACACATGCGGGTGTTCCGGCCACCAATGGGCGCTAGCAGTCGGCCTAGCGTAATACTCATCGCGATTGGCCGCTACCACCAGCGGTGTGCAGGGGACGACTTGCCAAGCAAAAACGATCAGGCACATGATTCAAGTTCCATAAAACATTCGAGGTGGCGTTCGCCTTGGATAAACGCCAGAATATCAGCTTCAAGCGTAGCCTGCTGCAAGTGGTGTAAAAACGGATGCGGTTGCTGCGCGCTAGGCTGACAACGATAAATTTCCATCCAGGTTTGCAGCGGTGTTGATGTCGCCTCAAGTCGTTGATGCAAACTGCTCGCTAGCACTCCGGCGTCGGCGCAACGTCGCAAATTCTCTTGCATCTGACGCACCCGAGGCACTAGCAGTGGCGCTTGCTCGGACATGACTTTGTAATAGAGGTAAAACGCCAATGCTGGTGGCGCATCGGCGGCTGCATCGGCTGGGCCATTGGCGACATGATCAGCGCCCGTGTTCACCAGCGTGTTCATTGCTTTTCGGCGGAAGCGGGTGCCTGCTCTTGCGCTTTTTCTTCGGTTTTTTCCTCATTCGGTAGCGCATACGGCAATGTCAATAGCGTGATGGGATGGCTATCCACATGCAAACTACCCGCATTGATCAAGGCCGATTTCAATTCCAGCAAGGCATCGACTCCACCAGCAGGATTGATGGCAGCATTGACAACCATGCCGCAGGCTTGTTCTGGGTCGGCGCTCGAAAACACCTCGCTACCCGCTGCGAGCGCGCTGGCATCGCTATGCGCCAAATACATGCGGCGCTTGAGTTTTCCCAAGTATTGGCTACGGGCGACTACTTCTTGGCCCGGATAGCAGCCTTTTTTGAAATTGACGCCGCCCACCAATTCAAAATTGACCATTTGCGGCACAAATTTTTCGACGGTGGCCGCCTCGATGCGGGCGATCCCTGCGTGGATGGCAAATAAATTCCACATTTCGCTAGGCATGGCCGTGAGTTGCGCCGCCAATTGTGGCCACACCGCTAAGGCTTGGGCTTCTGCTAGCAGCCATTGGTAGCGTGGCTGCCCAAGGCTATCGGCGAGGCGTAGAACGCAGCCAAAGCAGCTCTCGGTCGCATCAAGCTTGCCACCAACCGCTAAGTCAGCCAGCCCGGAAAACCACGGTGCTAGCGCTGCTTGCGCCTTACTGCCGCCCAAGCCGAGGGCAAATAATTCAGTGGCGGGAGAGAGTTTGATTTTGGCGCGCAATGCATACATTTGCAGGCGTTTTTGCATCGCCGGGAGCAAATCCTGCGTCATTTGCAAATAGATATTGGCACCGCTTTTCCACATCAGAAAGCTGGCGAGCATGCGTCCTTTTGCATTGCAATACGTCGCTAAACGGGCTTCTTTTTCGCCCAATTTGAGCACGTCATTACTCAATTGTGAATGCAAAAAACTCGCAGCGTCGTCGCCAGTGGCCAGTAAAATCGCTTGCTCTGGGACGGTGCATAGGTAGCCAGATGCCAATTCACTTTGCCATTGCGCGCGATT
>JACPVY010000465.1 GCA_016197345.1 Burkholderiales bacterium | reverse complement strand
TTTATGGCGAAGCTCGACAATGCAATCGCGGGCCAGCACGATGTGGTGAAGATGGCGCAACGCAAAATTGAGCAAGAGCGCGCCGCATGGCAAGAAGCTGAACGCAAACGCCTGTCGTATGAGGCCTTGGAAAAACGCAATGTGCAAACGCTGTTAAAAAAGGAAGCCAAGCGCGATCAACGCGCAATGGATGAACACGCAACCCGGCAGTTTTTTTACAAACGATGAGCGCCAGTACGGCGCACGATGGCGGAAATCATGCAAACACCTAGCGTACTCGCGACGACCAATAACAATAACGTCAACAATTCCAATGCTGGCAATAAAAATAGCAGCGCTACGCCGGAATTTTCATTCGATAAAATTTTGCAGCGCGAAATGGGGGCGCCCAATCTCACCTCGCTAGCGCAGGTATCCGGCGCGAGTGCGCAAGCCATGCCCACGGCAAACACTGGCCCAGTCAATAAAACACCGGACAAAGTAGCCAATACCAATAAAAATAATGGCAGCAATAGCAATAACACCAACAACACGAATAGCACAAACGCAAGCAATAGCGCCAACAACGCCAATAGCAGTGCGGACGCGAATGACAAGGTGCAAGATACGAATGCAGGGCCATCAGAAAACGCCAGTATCGCCAAAGGTGAACCCTCGCCCAACGCCAGTAAAGCGGGTAGCAAAGACGCTAGTAGCGAAGATACTGGCGAGACCGCTGCCAGCGATAGCAATACCACCCTACTCGGCTCGGCAATGCCAGCCGACATGTTAGCGCTGGTAGCAAGCTTTAATCAGACGGCACAAAAAGCTGGCCCTGCCAAACCTGAAGCGCCCGATGCGGATGCCTTAAAAGCCGGTGCCAACACCACGACAGCGGGAGCAGATAGCGCCAATTTAGCGCAGCTAGAAGCGAATCTCGCAGGCGGGGTCGAAAAATCGAGCAAGGCGAAAGTAAGCGCCGATACCAATACCGATGCCGATGCAGGCTTTGCCACCACGCTAGATCAAGCCGCTTTAGCCGGTAAAGCAGCGCTCGCTAGTGGTAAAGAAAGTGCAAAAACAGATGCCGCTTTGCCACTTGATAACAAGCTCGCCGCAGAATTGCCACAAGTCGCAGATGGTGGCAAAAAAGTGGGAGTCAAACTAGACGCCGCAGAAGGCATTGCCAGCAGTAAAACTGGCGCAGCAGGCGCGCAAGATGCGTTGCCGAAGATGAGCGATATCCTCGCCGCCAATGCGAACAAAGCTGCCAATGCCGGGCCAGATTTAGCGCTCGCCAGCCGCTTAGCCGATAACGTCGTCAACACCAATGTCATCGCGCCAAGCAATCAAGCGAACGCACAATTTGCCCAAATCGCGACAGTACAAGCCAAAGAACAAATCGCCCCCACCGTCGGCAGTGAAGGTTGGGATCAAGCCGTGGGGCAAAAAGTAGTGTGGATGGTCGCTGGCGGCCAACAAACTGCGGAATTGACCTTAAATCCACCCGATATGGGGCCAATGCAAGTCGTATTGTCGGTCAATAATGATCAAGCTAGCGTCACCTTTAGCGCTGCCCAACCAGAGGTACGCCAAGCGCTAGAAGCGGCGATGCCAAAATTGCGGGAAATGATGAGCGAAGCAGGCGTCAATTTGACCAGTAGCAGCGTCAACACCGGCATGCCCAATCAGCAACAGCAAGCCAATTCCGGCCAAAATGACAACCGCAGCAATGGTAGCAGTGGCAATGGCAGCCGTTTTGGCAGCGAAGACGCTAGCAAAATCGATAGCGCACCGCGGGTCGTACGTACCAGCCGGATCAGCACGGGTTTAGGCGCGGTCGATACCTTCGCTTAAATTCAGCACAAATTCAGCACCAAAATCTAACAACTTACAGTGGGTGTTGGGCATATCGGTTGCCGCGTTGATCTCTCCAAACGCGCTACGCTATGCCCTCTTTTCGTCTGCTCTCACTCGCCCCCACATTCGACATATTCAAGCGGTTTAGCGGCACCAAGCTTACCCGCTGCTATCCCCCCTTTGCGTCATGCGTCATGCTTACTAGCTAGCGCTCCCCCTCGCCGTCTAGGCTGTATTGCCAATCAAACATAAGCGCCATCGATTACACGCTATTGTCTGGCAAAGGCACAGTGATACACTTGCCGCGCCCTTTTTGCGTTTTGCCTCCTGTTGCCTATCAGGTATTGGCTACGCTAAGCGGCCCTTTCTATTGTTCGCCTTGCCTATGAGCCTACACCATGTCTGAAGCTATTCGTTTTTACTATCGCGGGAGCGAACACGCTGTCAGCGATGCGTCCCCCAATCGCACCTTACTGCAATATTTGCGTGAGGATTTGCATGCCTGCGGCACCAAAGAAGGTTGTGCAGAAGGCGATTGTGGTGCCTGTACGGTAGTGTTGGCCCAACTTGACAATGGTGAACTGCAAACGCATGCCGTCAATGCCTGCATCCAATTACTGCCTAGCGTGCATGGTAAAGCCGTGTTTTCGGTCGAAGATGTCGCCCCCCCACGCTGCGCAGGCCAAGAGCGCCAATTACACCCGGTGCAGCAAGCTTTACTCGAATGCCATGGCTCGCAGTGCGGCTTTTGTACGCCGGGCTTTGTGATGTCGCTGTGGGCACTCTATCTCACACACCAAGCAGCGCAAACCCGCCCAACGCGGGCGCAAATTTGCGATGCGCTATCGGGCAATTTGTGCCGCTGCACTGGCTATAAACCGATTATTGAAGCGGCAGTGCGGATGTTTGAACTACCTGCGGCCGAATTTCCCCATCAGCAATGGCTGGCTACGCTACAGCAATTGCAACAAAAATTGCATGCTAGCGTTGCGCCAGATACCTGTCCCTCTTATAGCGCGCAGGGACAAGTTTTTTATTGGCCGCAGACTTTGCAGCAAGCGCTACAAGTCCGCGCTAGCACACCGCAAGCGACCATCTTGGCAGGTGGCACCGATGTTGGCCTGTGGGTGACAAAACAATTGCGTGACTTGAATACCCTGCTCTACATCGGCCAGATTGCACAATTGCAGCAAATACAAACGGTGGATGCGATGCTAGAGATCGGTGCCGCCGTCAATTTGAATGAGGCTTACCACGCGCTATGCCAGCACTATCCGCGCGAGCTGACTGAAATGTGGCAACGCTTTGCCTCGATGCCTGTGCGCAATGCTGGCACGCTAGGGGGCAATGTCGCGAATGGATCGCCGATTGGCGACTCGATGCCATGGCTGATCGCGCTCGGCGCGCAAGTGCGCTTACAAAGCGTGCGTGGCTCACGTCAGCTCGCGTTAGAAGATTTTTACCTTGGCTACCAGCAAAAAGATTTGCAGGCAGACGAATTATTGACGCATATCTTGGTGCCGCTACCACGTCCAAACTGGCATTGGCGCACTTATAAACTGGCGAAGCGTTTTGACCAAGATATCTCTGCCGTCTGCGCCGCTTTTGCGCTGGAAATCGCCGATGGCAGCATCTTGAATGCCCGCATCACTTTTGGCGGCATGGCAGCCACGCCCAAGCGTGCTATGGCCGCCGAGTGCGCCTTGCAAGGCCAAGCCTGGGATGAAACGACGCTCAACGCTGCCTGCCTAGCGCTAGCTAGCGATTACGCGCCGCTCTCTGATATGCGCGCTAGCCAAGACTATCGCCGCAACACTGCACAAAATTTGCTACGCCGCTTTTGGCTAGAAACCCGGCCACACGCCCCATTAACGCAAGAACAAATCAATGTCTTTGCCCAGCCACACAGCGGAGAAATCGCATGAACGCCCCGATTACACCGACTACCGAATTTGCAGAAGTAGGCGTTAGCCGCAAACACGAATCGGGCCAATTGCATGTGCTGGGCGAAGCGCGCTATACCGACGACATTCCCGAAGCGCATGGCACCCTACACGCGGCTTTAGGTCTTTCTACCAAGGCACATGCCACGATTAGCGACATTGACCTGAGTGCTGTCGCTGCCGCACCGGGTGTAGTGAAAGTGTTAACAGCGAGCGATATCATCGGGGCCAATGAATGCGGGCCGATTATCCACGACGACCCGATTTTAGCGAGCGACACCGTGCAATACGTCGGTCAACCGATTTTCATCGTCGTCGCTGAAAGCCACCTCGCCGCGCGTAAAGCCACCCGCCTAGCGAAGATTAGCTATCAAGACTTGCCAGCTCACCTGACGCCACAGCAGGCGCATGCGGCGCAATCCTATGTGTTACCCGCCATTGCGATCAAACGTGGCGAAGTAGAAGCCGCATTTGCCAGCGCGCCGCACATTGCACGCGGTGAATTTGAACTGGGCGGGCAAGAACAGTTTTATCTCGAAGGCCAAATTGCCTATGCCTTGCCACAAGAAGATGGCGGCTTATTGGTGTATTGCTCGACCCAACACCCGAGCGAAATGCAGCATGTGATTGCGCATGCCTTAGCGCGCCACGCCCATCAAATCGAAGTCCAATGCCGTCGCATGGGCGGTGGCTTTGGCGGGAAAGAATCGCAATCGGCTTTATGGGCCGCCAGTGCGGCCTTAGCGGCGACGCTATTGCAGCGCCCGGTAAAACTGCGTGCCGATCGTGATGACGATATGCTGGTCACAGGCAAACGCCATTGCTTTTATCACGCCTACCAAGTCGCACACGATGATGAAGGCCGGATTTTGGGTGTCAAAGTCGAGATGTTATTACGCGCTGGCTTTTCCGCCGATTTGTCTGGCCCGGTGGCGACGCGCGCGGTATCCCACGTCGATAATGGCTATTACCTCAATGCGGTCGATGTCGTCGCGCATTGCTGCAAGACCAACACCCAGTCGAATACCGCCTTTCGCGGCTTTGGCTGCCCACAAGGGGCGATGGTGATCGAATATGCGATTGACGATATCGCCCGTAATCTCAAGCTAGACCCCTTGCTCGTGCGCCAACGCAATTTTTATGCGGTCGATCATACGCTAGGGCAACGCAATACCACCCATTACGGCCAGTTAGTATTCGATAACGTGCTCCCGGCCTTAGTCGAAGAATTAGCGCTGAGCAGCGAGTATCAACAGCGCCGGAAGGAGATTGCCGCTTTTAACGCCAACAGCCCGATCTTGAAAAAGGGGTTAGCGCTCACGCCTGTTAAATTTGGCATTTCATTTAACCTCAGCCACCTCAATCAAGCTGGAGCCTTGGTACATGTGTATGCCGATGGTTCGGTGCTAGTCAATCATGGCGGCACAGAAATGGGCCAAGGTTTGCATACCAAGGTGATGCAAGTGGTGGCCCATGCCTTGGGTGTCAACTTAGACCAGGTGCAAATCTCGGCCACCAATACCGCTAAAATCGCCAATACCTCGGCGACCGCCGCCTCGTCTGGTACCGATTTGAACGGTATGGCAGCGCATTTGGCGGCATGGCAAATCCGCCAGCGCTTAGCCGGGCTAGCCGCCCAGCTCTTTGGTGGCGATGCCAAAGACGTCGTGTTTGCCAATAATATGGTCAGCCAAAATGGCCAACAAATTTCCTTTGCCAGCCTTGCGCAAAAAGCCTGGGCGGCGCGCTTACAGCTTTGGTCTGATGGCTTTTATGCCACGCCCGGCTTGCATTGGGATATGAAAACCAATACTGGCTCGCCCTATTTCTACTTTGCCTATGGCGCGGCGGTATCAGAAGTCATTTTGGATACCTTAACAGGCGAATGGAAATGCTTACGGGTCGATTGTTTATACGACGCGGGCCAATCGTTGAACCCGGCGCTGGACATCGGCCAAGTGGAAGGTGGTTTCATCCAAGGCATGGGTTGGTTGACGACTGAACAATTATGCTGGAATGCGGCTGGCAAGCTGACCACGCACGCGCCCTCGACGTATAAAATTCCTGCTATATCTGACTGCCCGCAAGATTTTCGTGTCAAACTATTCACAAATCGCAACCAAGCAGATGCGATTCATCGCTCAAAAGCGGTAGGCGAACCGCCATTAGTGCTCGCCTTTGCCGTCTTTTTTGCACTACGCGATGCCATTTCCGCCTGCGCTGGACATACGGTCAATCCGCCATTGCAGGCACCAGCAACTTGTGAGGCAATTTTGCAAGCCGTGGCCGCGGTGCAAGCGGCTAGCTCGAACACCTGATTGGCAACATGACACAAACACCGACTTGGCTAGACGCATTATGCGCACTCCCACCACAGCAACTCCCGGCGGTGTTGATTACGCTCGCCAGCGCGCGCGGTTCCACGCCACGCGCCGCTGGTGCCAAAATGCTCGTCACGCTAGATCCACGCGAAAGCGCAACAGAATCAACAAAAATTGCATGCTATGACACCATCGGCGGTGGTCATATGGAAATGCGGGCGATTGAAGAAGCAAAGGCGATGCTACTGCAACAGCACGGCCAAGAAAGCACCCTCGCGCCGCGCCTGCATCGCTATGCACTCGGGCCTAGCCTTGGTCAATGCTGTGGCGGCACCGTGCAACTGGTATGGGAAATTGTCGATCCTTCATTACAGCAAGTATTTCAAACCATACGCCAACGCCGCCGCGCTCGCGCTGATAGCTGGCGCTTGGTCGCCCTCCCGCTTCCCCTGCCTTCGCACAAGGCGATTCAACTCAAAGATGGCTTACTCGATGATAAAACGGTCAGCGATGAGCTAGGCGCGCTGAGCGAGGACGAAGAGGAACAAAATTATGGCGACGAACCGAATAAACCCAGCTTTAGCCTACAAGGCACGCTGTATTTACAAGACGCGGTCGGTCGTCATCTCCTTAGCCTAGGCGGCAGTGGCATTGTCGCCCCGCATTTCTCGCATGCCCATGGTTGCCATTTGCTGCGTACGCCGGAAGCAGTATGGCTAGTCGAGCCGAATTTGCCGCTACAAGCACATTTGTTTTTATTTGGTGCCGGGCATGTTGGCCGCGCCTTAATTACCGCACTTGCGCCTTTACCCTGCTATATCACATGGGTTGACGAACGGGTCGAGATGTTTCCGGCAAGCGTGCCGGCCAATGTGCGCATTGAAGTCAGTGACCAACCGACCAGCTTACTCGCCCTCGCTAAACCGGGCTCTTGCTTTTTAGTGATGACGCACAGCCACCAACTCGATATGCAATTGACCGAAGCGATTTTGCGTCTGCCGCATCTCGGCTGGTTTGGCCTGATTGGTTCGGGCACCAAGCGTCAGTTATTCGTCAATCGCTTACAACAACGCGGTTTGAGCGAGGCGCAAATTGAGCAAATGGTATGCCCCATTGGCATTCACGGCATCAAGGCCAAGCAGCCTGAAGTGATTGCCGCCTCGGTGGCCGCACAATTATTGCAAGTATGGCAAGAGCGGCAATTATTGCCGA
>JACPVY010000464.1 GCA_016197345.1 Burkholderiales bacterium | reverse complement strand
GCCATACACTGACAACTATTACGCAACGCTGAATTCGGCCGTCTTCACGGACGGCTCGTTCTGCTATATCCCGAAAGGCGTGAAGTGCCCGATGGAGCTGTCCACCTACTTCCGCATCAACGCGGCAAAGTCCGGGCAATTCGAGCGTACATTGATCGTCGCTGATGAAGGCGCGAGCGTAAGTTATCTGGAAGGTTGCACCGCGCCCATGCGCGACACCAACCAGTTGCACGCCGCCGTAGTTGAATTGGTGGCCTTAAATAACGCGGAGATCAAATATTCCACCGTGCAGAACTGGTATTCCGGCGACAAGGAAGGCCGCGGCGGGATCTACAATTTTGTGACCAAACGCGGCAAATGTCTGGGCCGGCGCTCCAAGATCTCCTGGACGCAGGTCGAGGCGGGAGCCGCGATCACCTGGAAATACCCAAGCTGTATCCTCCAGGGTGATGATTCCGCCGGCGAATTTTATTCGGTGGCCCTGACCAATCACCGGATGCAGGCGGACACGGGGACCAAGATGATCCATATCGGCAAAAGGACGACGAGTACCATCGTCTCCAAGGCGGCGGCTGGGTTTAAACGGGCTTTTATACTTTGGAACAATTGGATGTTTGCCATTTTCATTTCCATGTTTTGTTGTTTGTGTCTTTCCTATAGCAAGCGCCGTGCCAGCTTTCTTTTGAAGCCAAAATATTTTCATAAGTGATTGAATTTAAAGGATTTAGTTGAATTTCGTCGAAACTGGCTCAGTTTTTCTGATTTTCCATATTTGTGTTAAATTATCTTTTTAGATAAAAATTTATATCGATATGAAGCGTAAAAAACTCGTCGTGCTCGGCTTTTTGGGAACGCAACTCGATTTTGCAGGGCGCGACGCCAAGCGTTGGGAGCGTTGGCGGCCTACCATTTCGCTGGCTCAGCAAGAAGATTTATTGATTGATCGCTTTGAATTGCTGTATAGCGGCCATTTCCAACCGATTGCCAAGCAAGTGATAGACGATATCGCCTTGCTATCGCCCGCCACGCTATGTCGGCAACATCAGTTGCAAATCAGTAATCCGTGGGATTTCGAAGCGGTGTATAGCGCCTTATTTGATTTTTGCCACAGCTACCCCTTTGATTTGGATGAAGAGGAATATTTAATCCACATCACCACTGGCACCCACGTCATCCAAATTTGTTTGTTTTTGATGACCGAGGCGCGCTACTTCCCGGGCAAACTGCTACAGACCTCGCCACCGCGCGGCGGCAGTAATCTGCGCGATATGGCGGGTTCGTATGATGTGATTGACCTCGATTTGTCGCGCTACGACCAAATCGCGCAGCGCTTTTCGCAAGAGCGGGCCGATGGTCGGCAGTTTTTGAAATCTGGCATCGCTACCCGCAATCTCGCGTTTAATCAAATGATTGAGGAAATCGAGCGCGTCGCCATCAAATCGAAAGCGCCGATGTTATTGACCGGGCCGACTGGCGCTGGTAAGTCTTTCTTAGCGCGACGTGTCTATGAAATGAAAAAAGCGCGACATCAACTCGCCGGGCGTTTTGTGGAAATCAACTGCGCTACGCTACACGGTGATGGTGCAGGTTCGACGCTATTTGGTCATGTTAAAGGCGCGTTTACTGGTGCCGCTAACCCGCGCCCCGGTTTGCTACGTAGCGCTGATCAAGGGCTATTGTTTTTAGATGAAATTGGTGAGCTAGGCTTGGATGAACAAGCGATGCTGTTAAAAGCCATCGAAGAAAAGCGCTTCCACCCGGTCGGCGGCGATGATGAAGTGCAGAGCGATTTCCAACTGATCGCTGGTACCAATCGCGATTTGTCGCTAGAGGTGGTGCAAGGGCGCTTTCGCGAAGACTTATTTGCCCGTATCAATTTATGGACTTACCAATTACCCGGCTTGCGTGAACGACGCGAAGATATCGCGCCGAATATCGACTATCTGCTGACGCAACAAAGCGCCGAAATTGGTCAACAAGTGCGCTTCAATAAAGAAGCGCGCGAACGCTATATGCAATTTGCCACGTCTAGCGCGGCAATTTGGGCCGGGAATTTCCGCGATCTGTCCGCCTCCGTCACGCGCATGGCGACGCTCGCGGAAGCGGGGCGGATTGGT
>JACPVY010000614.1 GCA_016197345.1 Burkholderiales bacterium | reverse complement strand
CCTTTTCAAGTATCCGGGATACCCCGATTGGTACCCCGTTTAGATGTTGGTTGCTACAGGACAATGCTAACTCAAGCTGGCAGAGCTACAGAGTGAAAAGGCCCGCACGAGGCGGGCCTTTGGATGCTTTAGGATGACCTAAAACAGATATTTGGTTGCGGGGGCAGGATTTGAACCTACGACCTTCGGGTTATGAGCCCGACGAGCTGCCAGACTGCTCCACCCCGCGTCTGATGTGAGAATAATACAACAGTACCCAAACAAAAGCAACTACATTCAGCAATTTTCCGAAACTGTTACACTATCGCTAGTGTTTGCTTCATCATTTCTGACTATCTAGCCAATTTATTATTGGCAATCTCATCTGCGCTAAAGCAATGCTATGATGCTCGTCTAGCTGTGCGGGCGGTGTGGTCGCGCGGCCGATTTGGATGTTGTCACACTTTCGACCGGACAAGCTGATACGCTTAGATTTCGCCATCAATGCTGGCACTTCATTCGCCAGCGTTGCCTCTGCCAACTTTTTACCTTCGCTCATGAAATTTTGTTCTGAATGCGCCCAAGCTATTGAATTGCTAATCCCTGATGGGGATAACCGCCTGCGTTATGTCTGCTCGCAGTGCAAGTTGATCCATTATCAAAATCCTAAAATGGTGATTGGCTCCATTCCAGTGTGGGAAAAAGGCGGGCAAACCCAAATTCTCTTGTGCAAACGGGCGATTGAGCCGCGTTATGGTCTGTGGACTTTGCCTGGCGGTTTTATGGAAAACCATGAAACCACCGCCGAAGCAGCCATGCGCGAAACCGTGAAGAAAGCCTAGAAGTTAAACTCTTTAGCGAAACTGAGATCCCGTGGGATGAATTGGCCTTCCCTACCGTGCGCAAAACCTTGAAATTCTTTTTCGACGACAACGCTAAAGTCAAGTCGGGCGACGGCACCTTTGGCTTCCACACCCACGACATCCTCAAACGTAAAGATCGCCCAGACTAAGCCGAGCGCGCCATGATCCCTTGGCTAGAACTTGATTCCCCCTTTCCTCCCGTACACCGCGCGCTCGGCGCAGATAGCAGCGCACCTGGCCTGCTTGCGGCTGGCGCAGATTTGTCGCCGCAACGACTGCTACTTGCCTATCAGCATGGCATTTTCCCGTGGTTTTCTGAAGGCCAACCAATTTTGTGGTGGAGTACCGACCCGCGCATGGTGCTACAAACGGCCAAGTTCAAAGTTTCCCCTAGCTTAAAAAAATCCCTGAAAAAAGTTCTGAAAAATACAGATGGCCGCTGGCAAGTGCGATTTGATAGCGCATTTGAAGCGGTCATGCGGGCCTGCGCTGCGCCGCGCAAAAATGGCTTAGGTACATGGATTAGCGAAGACATTGTGCGTGGTTATTGTAGCTTGCATGAAATGGGATATGCCCATAGCAGCGAACTGTGGTGCGATGGCGAACTCGTAGCAGGCGCTTATGGCGTCTGCATAGGGCGCATGTTTTTTGGCGAATCGATGTTCGCTCGCGTTAGCGATGGCTCCAAAATTGCGCTGGCGTTTCTCGTCGATTTTTTACGAAAACATGACGTGGCAATGATAGACTGCCAACAAGAAACCGCGCATTTGGCTTCGCTCGGCGCTAGCCCTATACGCCGTACGGAGTTTCTTGCGCATCTGCACGCAGCGATTGCCCTGCCCGCTATTACCGACTGGCAAGTGGGTGATTTGCAAACGCTCTTGCAGCGCGAAACAAGCTAAGGGATGGCATCCATCGCACCTAGCATTCGTCGAGACGTAGGTCGCAAGTGCAGCAGGGTTTCTAGCCATCTTTAGCTTTCCTTCGAAAACAGCCCAAGTGCGGTGGACGGCAATCATGACCAATCTAAAAGATCTGCCCGTAGCAAGACTTCAATTTTATGCAACTGCGCCCTACCCTTGCTCTTATCTCGATGACAAGATGGCGCGTTCGCAG
>JACPVY010000613.1 GCA_016197345.1 Burkholderiales bacterium | reverse complement strand
CCAGCCAGCGCGTATGCTGCATCGTGTGGCTACCAAAAGCATGTCACTCTTGCGCTAGCGTACGCCAAAATGGCGCACAAGCTGGATCGAGCGCGTAATTATCGCTGGTGGTTTTTTCATTGGCGAGGAAGAAACTGGCTTTGATATGGTGCTGGCGTAGCGTGTCGGCGATGAAATGCGCTTGCGACATATTGCCAGTATCGAAGGTCAGATACAGCCGCCCAGTGCAGGCGGCTGGCTGCGCTAGCGCTGGCTCTAGCGCCCCCGCTAGCGTGAGCATCACGCCGAACGCGAGCAGGCGAAAGGAGCGCAAGCTGCCCAAGTTACTGGCGCGGGGCGTGATTGAAGAAATACACACCATGGGGTGAACGTCCGACAGGAATCAATTTGCTGACCTTGCGGCTAGCGACATCAATCACAGCAACTTTTTTGATCCAACGCAAAGTCGCCCACAGAGTTTTGCCATCGTCGGTCAATTCCATGCAATCTGGGCCGCCGGGGACAGGTATTGTGCCGACGTTTTCTAGCGTTTGCATATCAACGATGTTAATGGTGTTGGATACGCGATTGGAGACAAATACATGGCGCTTATCGCCCATCGCGCGGAAATTATGCGCGCCTTCGCCAGTGGTGATCCGTTTTACGATTTTTTGCGTGCGCCAATCGATCACTTCGATGTAATCCGCCCCCATGATGCCGACGAGCAGATATTTCTCATCCGGGGTCATGACGATACCAGCGGGCAATTTGCCGACTTTCATCGTCCATTTCACGCTTTGGGTCGTCAAATCAATCGCTGAGACTTCATCGCTCCCTTGCTGGGTGACAAACACGGTGCTGCTGTTCTGATTGAATGCCATGTGGCTAGGCAACTTAGCCAGCGGAACACGCTTGGCCAAGGTCATATCTTGGCCATCATAGCGATAGATATCGACCCGATCCAAGCGCAAGGCATTGGCGACAAACCATTTTTGATCAGGTGAAAAACCGATTTGATAAGGATCAGAAATCCCCTTGACGCGCCGCTGTACTTGCGCGGTTTTCGGATCAAGGAACAGTAATTCATTGCCAACTGAGCTAGCAACGATGAGGGATTTGTTATCTGGCGTTGCCATTAAGTGAAATAAATTTTTAAAGTTGTTGTTGAAAATTTGATTTTTTGCTCATTTTCTTTGTTTTTGAATAATTACAAACGTCATGTCAAACCAGGTAAATTATTAACTAATTAATCTAAAGTCGTCGTAGTATCTTTTACATATATAT
>JACPVY010000612.1 GCA_016197345.1 Burkholderiales bacterium | reverse complement strand
TGCGCTAGCTTTAAGGCTTGTTGCGCGACATCCAAAGCAGCGCTCGCATCGCCTAATTTCAAATGTGCTCTGGCCATCCCGAGCAAGGCATCGGATTCCAGATCATAGCGCTCTAGCAAGGCTGCTTTATGCTGCTGGATGAGAAAGGTTTGCAAGGCTTGTTGGCAATCATCTTGTGCCAATTGCAAACGAGCAAACATGATTAAACCGATGGCGCAATGGGTAGAACGCGGTAAAGCGCCGAGATGCTGCAAGCCCTCTTGCATAAATTGCTGCGCGGCTTCAAGGCGACCAAGGCAACGCAAGCATTCGCCCATATTGATCAAACATAGCCCTATGCTGCCCGGCCAAGCCGATTCGCGCGCCAAATTCAAGCCACGCTGCTGCCACTCCAAGGCATTTTGAAAATCATTGATATGGCAAAAATGTTGGCCGATATGGCAGGCGACAAGAATCGCGCGCTGTACATTGCCATGGCTCAGATAGCCTTGAAAAGCTTGCATCAATAGCGCCAGACCAGCGCCCATATTGCCAAAGATACCGATCTCACCTTGAAATTCTTGAAAACACGCAAGCAAACTCGGCGCTAAATTCGGCGCATCATGACGCAAGCGTTGTTGCCATTGCTGCCGCGCTAATTGTGGGTCGCTATGACTAGCGCTTAGCGCCAACAAGGCTTGCATCGCCCCTAGCCTTAGCGCGTCGCCCGCCTGCTGCGCCTGCTCAATGGCGATTTGCCAAGATTGATGGCGTAATGCAGGTTGGCCTTGTTCATGGGCGATATTGCCGAGCAAGCAATATGAATCGGCTAAACCAATTGCATCTTGCTCGCGCTCAAAAATCAGAACGGCAATATTGGCTAGCTGTAGCGCGAGGTCTAATTCGCCAAATAACCATTTCACTTCACCTTGCACCAACATGCAACGCGCTACGAGCAGGTCAGAAGGTAGCGGTTCGCTCTGTTGTAGCAACTGACACAATTGCAGTGCGCGCGCGCTATCCCGCTGCCGCAGATGCCATGCCAATTCCAGTTTGGCTTGCATCTGTGCACGACCTGCAAGAGAAGGTAGCGTCTGCTCCAAGCGTGCGAGCGCTTCTTGCGACACATAGCGTTCCATCCCTGTCCTCTTTTCAAATAGGAAACAGCAGCAGATACCCTCAAGCCACACCATCCCACCCAGCACGCCCACCATCAGCCTGCTGCTCACCACAGATTGGCTGTCCCCACAACTACGCTTTTAGCAAACTAATTTGAAATTGCACTGTGTTTTTCACCATTTGCAGACAATTCTCGACTTGTGGCGTGTGCCACCCTCGCCAACGCGCTTCACCTAGCACGGTTGCGGCATAGTGCAACCCTAATGTCTGACTTGCTTGCTGCAATTTCTCTAGTTTTTGCTGATAGCTCGCCTCTTGTGGTGGGCAAGACTGCAAATCCAGATTCGCTTGCTCCAATTGATTCGCAAATGCCAGCAAATACGCTTGCAATTGTGGCGCTGTCAAATTGAGACGTTTTAAGGTAGAACTCGGGCTTTCCGCTAAATTGCCCAAAGCATTGCGTACAAGATGATTCAATTGCGCCCGCACCTCAGCGATATCATAGGGCTTCACCACGCGTCCATTCGCGCCTAGTGCTAGTGCTTGTTGTACTTCTTCTTTTTCGGAGTTGGCCGAGGCCATCACAAACGGAATGCGCTGCAATTTTTCATCGCTTGCTAGTTTTTCAAGCAAACCCAAGCCAGATAAATGCGGCATCCGTCCATCACAAAAACAAATTGCTGGGCGCAAACCTGCCATCAATAAATTCCAAGCGACATCCCCATCTTCTGCTTCCACGACATCGAAAATCCCAAGGCTGGCCAAGATACTGCGCAACACCATGCGCGAAATGCTATCGTCATCGACAACCAAGACTCTCATAGATTTCTCACTATCCAAATGGACTACACATGCATGCCAGCGCCTAGTATGCGCAGTCGTGCGATACCAACACTGCCAACGTCACGCTGAAAAACCGGGTGGTTTTACCGCACATTAGCGATGCAAATCATCGACCAATACCTTCATTTTTTGCACACCCTGATCGACCACTTCCCAATTGCCGCGATCTGCTTGCGATTCCAACTGCAAACATAGCTGTTGCAATTGCGCCGTATCTTGCATATACACCGCACTACCACGCACACTGTGGATGAGGCGACCAGCCTCTTCGGGCTGGCGCGCTAACAAAGCCTGTGCCAACAAATCCATTTTTTCGTCGATATCTTGTAAAAACGAGGCGCGCATACCGAGCAACATCTCATTTTCGACGCGTTTCACTTGCGCTTCAGCCATGCTGGCAGCGAATGATTCAGTTTCAGAATCCATCCCATTTTTGCTCGCGCGTCGTGGCACTGTGCTGGGTTGCAAAAGCACTGGTGCAAACACTTTCGTGCTAGGGGGGGAAACGCTCGTGGCTGGTTGACCACCGAACATCGCATCCAATTCAGAATGTGTCGCCATCACCCGTGGCGGCAAGGTAATACCACGGGCTAATTGACGGTGAATCACGCGTGCGAGTTGTTGGTGCAAGATATTTTCATCGATAGGCTTGGACAAAAAATCATCCATTCCCGCCTGTAAATAAAATTGTCTATCTTCTTCGCTCGCATTCGCGGTAACGGCAATAATGTAAATGCTGTCGTCTAACACCCTAGCATGGGGTGGTCCACCAGCACGTATCAAGCGGCTGGCGGTTGGTCCATCCATCCCCGGCATACGGCCATCCATTAAAATCACATCAAAATATTCGCGCGCGACAGCCGCCACCGCTTCTTCGCCACTATTGACGACGACCACGGTATGTCCCATTTCTTCAACTAACATCCGTACAATAATTTGATTGGTGGCAAAGTCATCGGCACATAGCACGCGCAGTTGATGGCTATGCGCTTGCAATTGCTGCTGTTGCAGTTTTTGCCGTTGCACTTCCTTGCCATCTGGTAGCGTGAGTGTGAAATAGAACTCGCTGCCCTGTCCCAATTCACTGGTGACCCCAATGGTGCCACCCATTAATTCCACCAATTGCCTGCTAATCGATAAGCCCAAACCAGTGCCACCAAAACGACGCGTAGTGGATGTATCAGCCTGCTCAAATTTTTCAAAAATACGACCAACCGCTTCCGCTGCAATACCAATCCCGCTATCCTGCACGGCGAAGCGCAAGCGATTGTGTCCGGGGTTCCCCGCAACACCAGCCTCATATCCGAGCATTTGTACCTGTAGCACGACTTGGCCCTCGGTCGTAAATTTGAAGGCATTGCCAATCAGATTAATCAACACTTGGCGCAAACGTATAGGATCACCCAAGACAAAATGCGGCAGATGCGAATCTATCTTTAACTTAAAGCCAATCTCTTTCGCCAAGGCTTGCGCACTAAACATCGCGTACACATCGTGCAACATATCGTCAATTGCAAAATCGATGTTTTCTATTGAAAGCTTACCGGCTTCAATTTTCGAAAAATCAAGCAAATCGTTAATGATGGCCAACAAGGATTGGGCGCTATCTTGGCCACGCTCTACCAATTGACGCGTCTCGGCTTGCAGCATTTGATCGCGTAGCGCAAATTTCAACATGCCGATGACGCCTGCTAGAGGAGTACGAATTTCATGGCTGATCAAAGCCAAAAATTCGCTTTTCATCCGATTCGCTGCTTCCGCCGCTTCTTTCGCTTGTTTCAAATCATCAATGGCGAGGCGGTCGGTAATATCGTTATACATGGTGATAAAACCAGCGACCTTGCCATCAATCGCCATCGGCCGCCCTTCGATTTCAATGACTTGGCCACCGGGACGCACACGGCGAAAACAGTGCGGTTGAAAGAGTTTTGCCAGTTCAACCCGCTTCGCCACTTGTTCATCGATTTCTGCGGCATCGCCACCACCGTATTCCCCCATTTCCGCCAAATGCCGCACCGCCGCCTCAAAGGTCACGCCATCGTATAAAAATCCGGGCTTAGCACCGCAATTGGTTTCCCATAAACGGTTCCACAATACGATGTCGAGGTTCTCATCGATCACCGTTAAGCCTTGCGGTAACTGCGCAATTACCGCACGCAAATAGGTTTCGCTCCGTGCCGCCGCTTGTTCGGCGCGCTTGTGTGCCGTGATATCAGAATAAATCGTTAAAAAACCGCCATCGGGCAACGGTGTGCCCCGAATTTCAAGCACTTGGCCATTCGGCCGCACGCGCTCTAGCACATGTGCTTGGCCACTGGTAGCGCGCGCCAAAATTTCGCTCGTCACCGTAGCCGGATCACCGGGGCCATATTCGCCACGCTCTGCGTTGAAACGGACAAAGCGCGCGTAATTAGGGATGCCAGTCGTAAATAATTCGTCTGGAATTTCCAGCAGATCTTGAAATAAGCGATTGCAGGCGAGCAAGTTGAGCTGGCCGTCAAAGATGGAAATGGCTAAGGGTAAAAATTTGACTATGCCGCGCATGATCTGCAAGCCCGTACCCTGCAAAGTCGATGGATTCAGATTCGGCGCGGCAAGTGGGTTGAGCGCGGGTGGGCGAGGAAGACTTGAAACGGGATCGAGATCGGCAACTGCGGCAGTGGTGTGGTTGGAAGAAGATGAGGCACAGCTACAAAAACGCGTGTTTAGTGCCTGCAACGCCGCCTGCAATTGATTGGGATCAGTGCGTTCACCCAATTGCGCTTTCAGTGCGGCTAGCACTTCATCAACGACGATAGTTTCGCTGCTTGCACCGCCTATTGGATCATTTTCTCTCACCACCGCTCCTCCCACAGCCTTGAGAACACTATCATCCTTGCAGCGTTATCGATCGGCGTCGCTTGCCAGCCAAGAATGCGCTCTCTCTACAGAAAAAACTTTGTGAAAGAAGCTCCGCCGCTCCTCCCAAATGCGCAGTCCATCTTAGTCAGGTAGGCACGCTCGCACAAGTCATTTTAGCGCAATTGCAGTCTATTTCCCGCTAAAACCACAACGCAACTCCGTGCAGCAACACCCCTGCGCACAACTCGTGAGCGGCAGCAATATTTCTAGCAATATTGAATGGTATGTTTACTCCCTTGATGCAAGAAAATATCAACAATTACGATGAAAAAAATGCCAAGACATCATCGCGCCTAGCCATCGTGTCACGTTGCCCGAGGTCTATCAACTCGCGCGTGTAGCTCGCTTCAAACAAAAGGTATGATGCTAACGCCGAGCCACGCACTTCGGTTGCGCCTATCCCCCCTAACATGGTGCGGATAGGTTTAGGCAAGCTAGAGGTGTGGCGACTAGCAATATCGTCTAAGCGCTCCGACGGCGCAATCACCAATAATTCAATCGGGCGTAAGGTCAATTTGTTGCGATATTCCTGCGGTACGGTCGAGAGGGTTAAGTTGATGCGATTTAATCGCTCGATATCCACCGCCAAACTATCGAGGAAGATGCTAGACATGGCGTGTCCCGCAATTTGGGCGAGGCTAGGATATTGCGCGCTTTCGACCACTTCACGCTTCGCCTCACTCATACGCCCAGCGCCGACCACCAGCACCCGGCTAGCGCCCAAGTGTATCGCGGGCGAAATCGGCGCTAGTTGGCGCATCGAACCATCGCCGCAAAATTCACGCCGCCCACCTAAAAACAAGGGAATGGCGGGAAAGATAAAGGGAATCGCGGACGACGCTAACAAATGTTCAACGCCGATTTGATCTTGCAAGGCCATCCTTTGCATCCGTACCCACGGCTCAATTTCCGCCGCAGTCTGATAAAAGGTGATGTGCTGGCCGCCCGTATAAGATGAGGCCGTGACTGCTAAGGCATGCAATAAGCCTTCGGACAACACCGCATCTAGGCGTGGCAAATCAAGCATGCGATGCAGCAAGCCTACCAGCGGCGTGTTATCGAGCAAAGAATTGGGGGGGGAAGCGCGCCATTTGCGCAGCAACCATCCAAACGAAAGCAGTGAGAGCCACCGCGCGCCAGAACGTATCACCCCGAGGGAATCAGCACGATAGACTTGATGCGCTTCAAAGTTTTGCCAGACATCCATCAGCTTATGAATGCCTTCCGCAAAATTATCGGCCCGGCAGGCTAAGGCAGTGGCATTAATGGCTCCGGCTGAGGTGCCGCAAATGATGTCAAAAGGATTGCGTGCAGGTGGCCAGCCCGCCTCCCACAAAATGGTATGAATCGCCTGCAACACGCCGACCTGATACGCCGCCCGCGCACCGCCGCCACTCAATATCAGCCCTGTTTTTTTCTGTTTGCCCATACAGCAAGATTATCAGGCTATCGCCGCTTTGGGGCAGATGACAGCAGAATGACAACAAAAAAATTCCCCCAGACAAACAGCCTCGTCCATGGCTACAACATTGCTGCAAAGCGGTATCAGGATTTCGCCTAAAATCATGGCGGCACATACAAAAACGGGCGCGCCGTTAAAACGTGCCGCCCCTCCTCTTTCATCTTCCCCACCCTGAAAAACTATGCAAACCTTACTTATCATCGATATGCAAAAAGCGTGGCTAGAGCAGCCCAATCACGTATTTTTCGAGCTTCCTGCGGTGGTCGAGCGCATCAACCACGCGGCGCGCAGTGTGCGCGCAAGCGGTGGCCAAGTGAGTTTCGTCATGCACAATGATGCCGAAGCGCCGCTCGATTCGTCCGAATGGCAACTGATACCGAGCATTGAAGTCGCCGAGGGCGATCTCAGTGTCGATAAGCAGGCCTGCGATTCCTTCACCGCCACCGATTTATTGCCTATGCTCAGCGACAACGCTACGTCTAAGCTCGTGTTGTGCGGCTTTGCGACCGAGTTTTGTTTTGATACCGCCGTGCGCGCCGCGGCCACCAAGGGTTTTGATGTCACCGTGCTAGCCGATGCGCATACCACCAGCAACCGCCCACATTTGGATGCCAGCAGCATCGTCACCCATCACAACTGGATTTGGTCAAATATGAGCGTGCCTGTTGGCAATACTTTGACTGTGGTGAAAACACTAGAAGCGTTCCCGGCTTAGGTTTCGCACGTTTTCCCCCGCTGCTTTATCACCTAACGTGTCCCACGAGGTACAAGCAGCTTGAAAAACGATGCTGCACGGCAGGCAATGCAACATCGTTTTTCATTCTCAGCGCCCGATTACTGTCGCAAACGGCACACAATTCTTCGCTTTTTCCGCCCATTTTCTTGCACCGCCTTGCTATTTTTACCCCTCTTTTTTGCCGCGATCTTCCCCTAGAAAAATGTTTCTGATGGTACATCATGTGTACGGCACATCTTGTCGCCCCAATATTGCGCAAGCAATTGATAAATATAGCAATCCGCCGAAACATTCCCCTTGAGAAAGGTACTACTTCGTTTCAAAAATCATGCAATGCAACAAAAACAGATTGCAAAATAATTCAAAAAAACAATAACAGTTCGAAATGAACGTAAACTGTTACTGTAAAAATATGTGATAATTGTATCTGTTTTGTTATCAAAATCGAGCGTATGATGACTTCATCAGATCGCAATTCGCATCATTTAGTTGAAAAGCAATGTCTAAAAAGCCATTTTCTAGCGATGCTAGCCACAGTTGGCGCGAAGATCTGAACGTCGTATCGGTAGTCAATCTAGCGAGCGTGGGCATAGCACCATGCTGACTAGAACAACAATAAAACTTTACTGCATCATTTTTTGATGCTTACTCTACATTTTTGAGGCAAATAATATGAATAAAGCTCTTCACGCCCTCCACGCAGTCTTGTTTGCAAGTACCGCACTCGTTTCTATCTCAAGCTCAGCAGCGCAATTTCCGCTGCGTGCCGATGACCTCAATTTGAACCACCGCTATAGCACCACCGATCATGGCGGTGGTTATTTGCAAACCTTGGCAAAAGATATCGTGGCCGTGCGTCGCAATGCCAATGGCAATTGGACTAGCCTTGTTAGCGATAATGCCGATAGCACCGCCAACACTAGCTACTTAGTCTATGGCAAACCGATTCATGCCATGATTTCGGGCCGCGTGGTTGGCTGCTGGCGTAATGCACCGAATAACGCCAAAGCTGGCACGAAAGATGCCGACGTCGTCAATGGCTACATTGGTGTCGCAGGTAACCACGTTTGGATTTTGGGCGATGACGGCACCTATGCCTTGCATGCCCACGCGATTCTGGGGACTGTCCCCGCTAGCATCTGCCCACATGAAGCGACCAAATTTACCAACCCAAGCTCGACTGGCTGGATTGCACCAGAAGCGGCGGTCACAAATGGCGTACGTGTCACTGCGGGACAGGTTATCGGCTACGTCGGTAATAGCGGCAACTCCACCGGCCCACACTTGCATGTGCATATGGCAAAAGATAGCACTGCGGTCGCGATGCCTTTCGATCATGGCTCGACCACGCCGAACACAAATAATTCCGCGCCTTCGACTGGCCCTTGGACCTTATTGAAAGGCAATAGCTTGCCATCTGGCCCAATCTTGGTGTGGGCACCACATTCGACCGCGTATTGGACCGTGAACAATATCAGCGATGAAAGCTTCCAAGGCTGGTTCAATCACATGGCTGATTCTGGTGAAATGCCAGAAAACATTCCTTGCACCAATGACGGCCAAATCTATAACACCGATTGGGTGCCAAGCACTGGCCCATGGTTGGCGAACTTCGGTATGACGACAACCGATTTTTCGACCAAAAATGCGCAATACACGGCGCAAGGCTTTTCGCTCTACAAATGGTGGTTCTGCGGCCCTATCCGTTCCGCAATCTGGCGTAAATAATGCGCTTGTAATGGCATAACAATCAATGCCATGCAGCAGAACTGAGCATAGTGTTGGGGTCTGTTTGTGCAAACGAACAGACCCTTTTTTTGTGCCCTGCTGCTGACGCCCAATGACAGGCAAGGGAACTTACATCGCAATCGCCAGGGTGCGACGCGCCTTAGTTGCTGTTCCCTTTAAGACTGGACTCGTTACCGCCACTTTAACGTCAAGATTGAAAAATCCAACCAAGCCTTGTAACTGTCCCGCTTGATCGCTTAACTCACCCGCCGTTTCAGCCAGCCCGGCGGCTGCGGCTGCGTTTTGTTGTGTCCCTTTTCGCAGCTGATTCATGGCCTGGTTGATATGGGACAAACCTTGATTTTGCTCTTGCGAAGCACTGGCGATCTCTTGCACCAAATTAGACGTTTTATGGATCGCCGGAATCATGGTTGTCAGTAATGTCCCTGCTT
>JACPVY010000611.1 GCA_016197345.1 Burkholderiales bacterium | reverse complement strand
CACTGCCTGATATTGCGCCCACGAATCAGCATCGGTCGCTAATACCGTATTCGCATTGTCATTGCCGCCAGCCAAAAACAAACACACTAGCGCTTTGTAATCGGGTGCCGTAGCTGCTTGCAAATTAGCACTGGCGCTGAGCGCGGCTAAATTCATGGCAAATGGGGTGGCAGTGCCAACGAAGGCTGTTTGTCGCAAAAAATTGCGTCGCGAATTTAAAAAATTTTTATTACTCATGACACACTCATTTCTGTACCAAGTATTCAGGTGAAGCCATCATCAAAAAGATCGTCGCGCTGACACGATTTTGTCGCCCTATCGGCGCTTGTACAGGATCATTTGATACATAGATTGCGCTAATGGCGGTAATAATTTGATCACGCAACGTCGTCGTAATTTTGCGTCCCGTAAGTAGCAAACTGACCCTATCGACCAATTCGGCTGGCAAGTCTGCGAGAGTTAATTCCACCGTATAGCTAGGCTGCACATCGCGCTTAGGATTGCCATTGATATTGGTGGAGCCAATACCGTTGACGATCACATCGCGCATCGTATTCAAATACCCTGTGACGGAAGTTTCCGCTGTCAATTGCATTTCAGGCGCAACCAGACCGCTGCCTGCAATACTGGAATTGGGCGGCACATAGCCGGGACGGAAATAATTGAATACGCTAGGTGAGCGGAAAGGATTTTGACCGATGCCAATCAAAGGGTCATCGATATTGGCAATCATGAAACGTCCAGATGCCGAACTGCAATTAAAGGCGCGCATCCAGTTCGTCATGCGCAAAATTGGCTCGCGCAATTTACCCACGTTTGGCGCCAAAATGTCCGGTGCTTGTCGCGCTTCGGTATCGGTCAAAATCGCTTTGACTACCGCCTTTAAATCCCCTCGCACACCTTGGCCATTATCATTAAAGACTTGTGCCACTCGCCCCACATACAAGGCGCTAGGATTGCTGGTCACTAAGTGTTGAATCAATTGTTTGCCGATAAACGGCCCAACATTGGGATGGTTAAACAAGGTATCTAGCGCAATTCTCAAATCGCCTTCTGGATCTGGCGTATTCGAAGCAGGAATACGCACGCCAAGAAACATCTTCTCTAGCGTCGAATGAAATTGCGGATAAGACTGCATTGGCCGCCAATCAGCATCCGCATCCAAATTACCGCCACGGAAGCGGAAATCGGTTTTATCTGGCCCGTACCAACTCCAACCGGTAAACACGCGCGATAAGCCGACAATATCGGCGGGCGTATAAGTCTCGATAGGATTACCGCCGCTTAATTTCGGGCTGCCGTCCAAATTGAGCATATACAGCCCAATCGTGAACAATTGCATGATTTCACGCGCGTAGTTTTGATCTGGCACACGATTACCGGACTCTTTTTGATTACGCAACATCGCCAGATACACACCCATCATTGGGTGAAGTGTGACGGCTTCAAGCAAATTGCGGAAATTACCAAACGCATGTGCCCCTAGCGTGTCGTAATACGAGGCCATCCCGCGCGGTTTATTGCCTACGCCACTATCGATCAGTGACACAACGAATATCTGCGACAAAGCAAACTTCACCCGTTGTCTTAACTGGTCAGGGCCAGTCACTGCCTGGGTCCAAAAGGTCTCAAAGGTATTGTTATGGGAGAACTTGGTACCAGGTGGTGAATTGGCAATTACCGTATCCATATATTCTTTGTGCGACGCGGTGCCCACATTGAATTGGGCGTTTAACCAACTGCTCACCGTCGTACCGCTCAACGAACCAATTTCGCTAAATTTCGGGCCAAAGGTCGCTTGACCGAGAAAGCGCGCAGCTTGATCGAGCGTCAACAACTCTTCAGCAGGTGTTGGTGTTGGTGTTGGTGTTGGTGTTGGTG
>JACPVY010000610.1 GCA_016197345.1 Burkholderiales bacterium | reverse complement strand
CCCATTATTGTCTGATGGCGCAATTGAAGCCTTGCTCACAGCCGGTTCGGACGAGCAAAAAGCGATTTATCTGCACAATTTAGTGTCCGGCAAATGGACGGGCACGATGAATTTGACCGAGCCGCAAGCTGGTTCCGATTTGGCAGCGGTGCGCACCCGTGCGGAGCCACAAGGTGATGGTACCTACAAAATTTTCGGCACCAAGATTTTTATCACCTACGGCGAACACGACATGGCGGAAAACATCATCCACCTCGTGCTCGCTCGTACGCCTGACGCGCCTCCGGGCGTGAAAGGGATTTCGCTGTTTATCGTGCCGAAATTCCTCGTTAATAGCGACGGCACGCTAGGCGCGCGCAATGATGCGCATTGCGTCTCGATCGAGCACAAACTCGGCATCAAAGCTAGCCCGACAGCGGTGCTGCAATTTGGTGATCATGGCGGTGCGATTGGTACCTTGGTCGGCGAAGAAAATCGCGGTTTGGAATACATGTTCATCATGATGAATGCAGCGCGTTTTGGCGTTGGCATGCAAGGCATAGGTTTAGCTGAGCGCGCGTATCAACAAGCGGTGACGTTTGCGAAAGATCGCGTGCAATCGCGTGATGTCGGCGGCTCTAGCGGCCCGGTTTCCATCATTCATCACCCAGACGTGCGTCGCTTGCTGATGAGTATGCGGGCGCAGATCGAGGGCGCACGCGCCTTGGCGTATGTGGGGGCAGGCATTAGCGATGCAGCGCATCATCATCCAGATCCAAACACACGCAAGCAAAATCTGATGGTGTATGAATATCTGGTGCCTATCATCAAAGGCTGGTCCACCGAGATGTCGATTGAAGTCGCTTCTAGCGGTATTCAAGTGCATGGCGGTATGGGCTTTATCGAAGAAACCGGTGCCGCTCAGCATTATCGCGACGCCAAAATTTTGACGATTTACGAAGGCACGACGGCAATTCAGGCAAATGACTTGGTTGGCCGCAAAACCGCGCGTGATGGCGGTGCGGTGGCGAAAGGGGTGTTGTCGGCGGTGCGTGCGGTGGTTGCTAAGCTGGCTGCGGCTGAAGGCGAATATGGCGCGCAATTGCAGGCAATCGGCGTGCAATTAGCGGCTAAGAAATTCATTGAATTTTTTAATCACACCAACCAAACGAAAATACCGTAAATATGCGTTCTATTTTTAGATATTTTAAATAATTTTCATAGTTTTTCATAGTTTAATATTGAAAAACT
>JACPVY010000609.1 GCA_016197345.1 Burkholderiales bacterium | reverse complement strand
TGGGGCGTAAGCTGATTTTGGGTGGAGTAGACATCCCGCACCACTTGGGTTTGCTGGGGCATTCGGATGCTGATGCATTGCTGCATGCGATAACCGATGCATTGCTGGGTGCCGCAGCGCTAGGCGATATCGGACGACATTTTCCTGATACCGACGCGGCCTTTAAAAATGCAGATTCGCGCGTGTTGCTAAAGCACGCTTATAGTAAGGTGCAAGCGGCAGGCTATAGCGTGGGTAATCTTGACGCTACCATCATCGCCCAAGCGCCGAAAATGGCACCGCATATTCCGGCGATGGTCGCTAATATCGCAGCCGACTTGGCGCTCGACGTGAGCCAAGTCAATCTGAAAGCCAAGACCAATGAAAAAATGGGATTTTTAGGGCGGGAAGAGGGCATCGCGGTGGATGCAGTGGCGCTATTGTATCGCAATCGCATCGACGCTAAGTAATGGCTTGAGGGCGGCGCTCAGTTGTCGCTGGTGCGCCGCCTTTGTCGCACTTGAATGCGATAGTTTTTAATGCTGCTACAGATGCTGCAACTGCTACAGCGCCATTTCCAATATTTGCCGACTGATGGCGAGCGTGACATCACGCGTTTCGCCTAGTGCCGTCATTTTGTGCTCTTCTAGCGCTTGCAAGACAGCACCCATATGTTGCTCGTTTAAGCCATAGTCGCCCAAATGGGTTTTGACGCCCATGTTCTCGAAAAACACTTCGGTTTTGGTGATCGCCAATTCGATCCGCTCATCTTCATCGCCACTCTCGAGTTGCCAGACCCGGCTCGCGTATTGCAATAACATTTCGCGTTTTTGCTTGGCGCGTACCCTGAGCATGCTAGGCAGTACCACGGCCAAGGTTTGTGCATGATCAAGGCCATACAGCGCGGTCAACTCGTGGCCTATCATATGCGTCGCCCAATCTTGCACCATGCCAGCGCCAATTTGGCCATTCAGTGCGCAACTCGCGGCCCACATCAGATTGGCGCGCACATCGTAGTCATCTGGCTCGCTTAAGGCGCGTGGGCCTTCTTCGAGTAAGGTCAACAGAACACCTTCGGCTAAGCGCTCTTGCACTTTGGCTTGAGTCGGCAAAGTAAGATATTGCTCAACGACGTGGACGAAGGTATCGACCACACCATTGCCGACTTGCCGTAATGGCAGGCTAAAGCTGGTAGTGGGGTCAAGAATTGCGAATTTAGGGAATACCAAGCGATTCATGAAAGAGCGCTTGGCTTTGGTTTCGGCGCGGGTGATGACGGCGGCGGCATTGGTTTCAGAACCCGTCGCTGACAGCGTCAGTACGCAACCAAAGGGCAGGGCTGCTTGAATATTGCCGCCCCATTTTTCCAAAATCTGCCACGGGTCTTGCCCTTCGTCGAATACCGCGGCTGCCGCGACAAACTTAGTGCCATCGATCACCGAGCCACCACCAACGGCGAGCAAGAAATCGACTTTCTCAGCTTTCACTAGCGCTACCGCTTGCATCAGTGTTTCGTAGGTAGGATTGGCTTCAATGCCACCAAATTCCAAGAGGGAAATATCGCTGAGCGCGGTTTTAACCTGATCATACACGCCATTCTTTTTGATGCTACCGCCGCCATATAGCATCAACACCTTGGCTTGGCGTGGGATGACCTTGGACAAAGCAGCGATTTGGCCTTTGCCAAACAGCACTTGGGTTGGGTTGTAGTAATCAAAATTGTTCATGTGTATTCCTTCCTAGGAGGGGCATTACGGTGCTGCTTTTTTGAGGAGAAGAGGCAAACATAGCATGAAAAATGGTGATTTTCCGTGTGCTAGCCATCTCTCCGCATAAAATAGAAAAAAACTTTCCCAATTGAAATCTTGATTGGTATTTTCTATGGCGTGAATTGAAATATACAATTGTGGTTTCGCGCGCGTTCGGCGCAGAATACGCGCTGAGAATGCGGCAAGGTGTGCCAATTTGCTGGGGAGATGAAGTGAGCGAAGAGGAGCTTTGCTGTAATTTCAGCAGCACTATTCAATCCTTAGGATTGTGATCCACTAGATTAAAACAATCTACTTTATTTAGATAGAAATACACAACACATTTAAGCATTTAAT
>JACPVY010000608.1:1145-2605 GCA_016197345.1 Burkholderiales bacterium | reverse complement strand
TTCGGCAAGTGCAAACATTTGATTCATCACCGCTACTTCGCCGGGACCGAAACGTTTCGGCAATGGCTTACCTTCTGCCGCTTCTAATCTATCCATCAAATCGTCTGGGAAGCTGAAGCTACCGGCTTCGATTTTCCGCAACGCTTGTACTAATACTGCGAGACCTTGGCGCTTATCGACAAAACCCCGCGCGCTCATGCGTATCGAGGCGCGGATTTGCCATTCTTCTGCAGTGCCGGAAAAGATCAAAAATTTAATGCCGGCTTCACGCAGGATAGGCATCATGCGCATGCCATGGAGATGGCCGGGTAAGCTCAGATCGACAATCGCGAGTGTGAACTTGGTTTGGGCGATGGCTTTTTGCATCGCATCGTAGGTATTGACGACGGTGACTTGATAATCTTGCTGCAAGCGAGGCAGCATGCCGTCGATCATCGACTGGTGATCTTCTATCAGCAACAGTGGGACGCCAGAATTGGTGGCCGTAGTCGTATCATCGTTAGAAGCGGGCAGTGCTCCCGCTGATAAGGCAGGATGAGAGGCTGCGGCGCTAAACCGTGGTGGCAATGTATGCATAGATGGTTTGTTTGCTGCGAAAATGGCGTGCTGCTAAGCCGGGTTGATCAAAATATCTGCTGCGAGTGCCATGCCTACCGTTGAGACGGAGTAGTGCATTGCGCATATCAGTAATAATAAATGCAAATGAGACAAAATCATTTGCTTTGTTCTCGTGCTGACCAAATTTTGCAAAAATAAATGAACGTGGGCGATATAAACATTGCTTTATTGGTAAATTTGTTGCCTTGCGGGAATAGATTTTACCATAGAGCTTGATTTTCTGTGCATATACATGTTTTTTGGTGTATTGCTTGTACTAGCGCGCATAGCTTTGAATCGGCACAATGACCTTACTGTTTGCTGTGAGAGGGAAGCAGTAAGTTTTTCATTGTTGAATTATTGTAGTAAGGTGGTTGCAAAGTAATTCGGTTGAAAGTGTCTCCTCAAATCCGAGTTTTTCAGGGCTGTTTTGGCATGTGCGAGATGCCAAAACAGCTTATTTTTATGTGGGCCTGTCCCTTTCGTGAAAATAAGCGCGGAATTGAATCTGGCTTTGCGGCAACTTTGAAAAATATTTGTTAAATCTCAGCGTCCCAGTGTTCAACACTTGGCGCTGTTTTTTTTTGTCCGTTTCGCTTGTACTGCGTCGCAAATCCGCGACAGCAAAAAAGAGCATTTTGTAGCGGAATTAAGCGGGATTTTCATAGGAAAATCACCTTGTCGCGAGTGCTAATCTTTTTTTGCGGAGTTTGAAATTAATGCAGAAACAGGAGTTTGTGTCGCTGGCTATCTTATGCAGTTTTGCGCAAACGCTTGCAATAAAATTCGTTTGCCGGGAAAATGGCTTCAGTTTTTTTGCAGCAAAGTTCGTATTTTTTGTTCTGTTTTGATTTGCCGCACGT
>JACPVY010000608.1:0-1119 GCA_016197345.1 Burkholderiales bacterium | reverse complement strand
TTTGCCGCACGTTGCATGCTCTTTATTATATGAAATTAAACACGGAGGTGAACATGGATTTATCGAATTTGGGCTTGGCTGAATTGCGTGCACTGGAATCGCAATTAAAGGTGGAAATTAAACGTCGCGAAAATCAAGATATGGCACAAGCGCGCGAAAAGATTATGGCAATTGCGCATAGCGTGGGTATTCCGCTGAAAGATTTGATCGCTGCTTCGGGTCGCACTGCCGCTGCTCCGCGCGGTACTGGCCGTGGTGGTGCTGGTATCGCCCGTGGCCCAGTTGCGGTTCGCTTCCGTCACCCCGAAGATCCTTCATTGCAATGGACTGGCCGTGGCCGCCAGCCAACTTGGTTGGTGCAATGGTTGGCAAGTGGTCATACCTTGGATGAAGTGCGTTTGCCAACAGAATAAGCGTCATTGATTTGCACGATCGAATTTGACTGTACTGGCTACCAAGTGCTGCAACATCCTCACATGTTGCGCGCAAAGGTAGCCACTAAGGTAACCACTTAGCTAGCCGCTAACCTAGCCGCTAACCTCGTTCAAACGCATCTCCCATTTTCCCCACCTCTTTATTTCGGTTGCAGCTTTTCCGATTAGCGGCCCGATGCTGTCAAGCCCTTCACCATTTGCACCTGCCCAACTTGCACCGCCATTTGGCAATCCCGCATCACAAACTGCAATACCTCATTCGCGTCCGTTGTATTGGTCGCGTATAAGCCTATCCAAGAGTTGCGACCATCGTCTTTCGCCATCAGCATTGCTTGCTCGGCCAGATCGGCGACATGCGACCAAGTGAGTGTGCGTGGATCATGCATCACAAATGGAAAACTGGCAAAACCGATGGAGCAGGTCAGATGTACGGTTTGGCCATTTTCTAAAATAAAGTCGCGGCCGCTGACCGCAGTGCGCAGACGTTCGGCGATGACGCCAGCGTCGCTACGATTGGTGGCGCGCGCTACTAGCAAAAATTCTTCACCACCCCCAGCGCACTAAATAATCGGATTCGCGAAATACTTCCTGCATGCGGCTTTGCATTTGCCGCAAAATCGTATCGCCCGCTGCTTGCCCCTATTGCGCATTGATTTTTTTAAAGTGATCAATGTCGGCAAAGAAA
>JACPVY010000259.1 GCA_016197345.1 Burkholderiales bacterium | reverse complement strand
GCTGGGAGACTTTCTTTACGGATTTTCAAAGCCTGGTTATAATATTCCAATGCTTTATCAAATTCTTGTTTTCCAAAATATTCATTTCCTATATTAAATAAATTATCGGCATTCAAATTTTGATTATCGGTGCCACAAACCTCGCAGCAACCCCGCTCCTCAGCGGAGACACAGGCGAATGTGTTGGGGCGGATACGGAAGTTTTTTCAGTTGCCGGGATGAGGCTGGGGTGCTAACGACGCCGACGCCAGTAGCCGGGGCGGCGCTGATGATCGATAGCAAAGGCAAAAAAACACGCCTAACCGTTGCCAGTTAGGCGTGTTTTTTTTCAAGGCAACTTAATACTGAGCCATTTACTCAGCCATTGCCTTTATCCGTCGCTAACGCTTTCAGCGCTGAATTCACAGCCCGTTCTTCTTGCGAACGCGGGCCGTGCGGTTGGCGCAAATAACGTGCGGTATGGCGGTGTTGCCCTTGCGGTGCTGGCCATGTCACAAAACGCGACAATTCCTGCAACGCCCGCTGATACACATCACGCTTGAATTCAATCACGACGTCGAGCGGCACCCAATACTCATGCCAACGCCATGCGTCGAATTCAGGATGATCGGTCAAACGCAGATTGACATCGCTATCGCGCGCATTCATGCGTAGCAAAAACCAAATCTGCTTTTGGCCGCGATAATGACCACGAATTTCACGCTTAATGAAATGATCAGGTACTTCATAGCGTAACCAATCGCGGGTGCGCCCGACGATTTTGACGTGTTCTTGCCGCAAACCTATTTCTTCTTCCAACTCCCTATACATCGCCTGTTCTGGGGTCTCTCCATACTTGATGCCGCCTTGTGGAAATTGCCATGAATGTTCCCGCACCCGCTTGCCCCACCATACTTCATTATTGGTATTGAGCAAGATTATGCCGACGTTAGGGCGGAACCCTTCTCGATCCAGCATGCTATCACCTCGAAATATTTCTGCTGTGACCCTTTCCTTACTTTCGTTTGTTGTTGCAAAAATCACCAATTTATCTTGCTTTAACAAAAAACTTTCAAACAAGACAATGGCTAATTGCGCGCAATTATAGAAAGTATGGTCGCATCAGCCAGCTAATCCTTTAAAATTGGGTTGATTATAACCCTCTCTTTTAAAAAGAATTACTGTTATGCGCGCCTCAAGATTTTTTATTTCTACACTTAAAGAAGCACCCTCCGATGCCGAAATCGTCAGCCACAAGTTAATGATGCGCGCTGGCCTGATCAAAAAGCTAGGTTCGGGTATCTACACCTACATGCCATTAGGCTTGCGCGTCATTCGCAAAGTTGAAAATATCGTACGCGAAGAGATGAATCGCTCGAATGCGATTGAATTGCAAATGCCCGTGGTGCAACCGGCTGAGCTATGGCAAGAAACCGGTCGCTGGGACAAAATGGGCCCAGAGATGCTGCGCTTTAAAGACAGACATGGCCGTGATTATGCAATGCAGCCAACTTCTGAAGAAGTGATTACCGATACAGTTCGCAGCGAAATCAAATCGTATCGGCAAATGCCTATCAATTTCTACCAAATCCAAACCAAATTCCGTGATGAGCGTCGCCCACGCTTTGGCGTCATGCGCGGTCGTGAATTCATCATGAAAGATGCGTATTCGTTCGACCGCGATTTGGCGGGTTTGCAACAGTCTTACCAAGTGATGTACGACGCTTATACCCGCATCTTCAATCGCTTCGGTCTGAAATTCCGTGCAGTGGCGGCAGATAACGGTGCGATTGGTGGCTCTGGTTCGCATGAATTCCACGTCATTGCCAGCACGGGCGAAGACGCTATCGTGTATTGCCCAGATTCGGATTACGCCGCCAATATGGAGGCAGCAACTTCCTTGCCGCTGATCGCTGAGCGCGCGGCGCCTACCCAAGCCATGACCAAAGTGGCGACGCCAGGTAAAGCGCGTTGCGAAGATGTGGCGCAATTGCTGGGTATTCCTTTGACCAGCACCATCAAATCGATTGTGCTAGCGTCGGAAAAAGTAGTGAAAGAGAAAGCAGACACGAAAACTGTCACAGAAATCTGGTTGTTGCTATTGCGCGGTGACCACGATATGAATGAAATCAAAGTCAACAAATTGCCTGGCTTAGGTGAGTATCGCTTTGCCACCGAAGAAGAGATTGTGGCTGCGTTTGGTTGCCGTCCCGGCTATCTCGGCCCGGTTGGCTTGAAAGCGCCAGTGCATATCGTTGCGGATGAAACAGTCGCGAAGATGAGCGATTTCGTCTGCGGCGCAAATGAAGTCGATTTCCACATCAGCGGCATGAACTGGGGCCGTGATTTGCCAGAACCTATGCTGGTGGCAGATATACGCAATGTGGTGGAAGGCGATCCGTCACCAGATGGCAAAGGTAAGTTAGCGATTGAGCGCGGCATCGAAGTGGGACATGTTTTCCAACTCGGCACCGCTTACTCGCAAAGCATGCAAGCGACCTTCCTCGATGAAAACGGCAAGCCGCAGCCAATGCAAATGGGTTGCTATGGTATTGGTGTGTCACGCATTTTGGGCGCCGCCATCGAGCAAAATTTCGACGACAAAGGCATTATCTGGCCTGCTAGCATCGCGCCATTTGAAGTCGTGCTCTGCCCGATGGGGATGGATCGCAGCGAGCAGGTCAAACTTGAAACGGAAAATCTGTACGCCGCTTTGCTGGCCGCAGGTGTCGATGTGATCTTGGATGATCGTGGTTTGCGTCCCGGTGCGATGTTTGCCGATTGGGAGTTGATTGGCGTGCCGCATCGTATCGTGATCGGTGATCGTGGCTTGAAAGAAGGCAATTTGGAATACCTCGGGCGGCGCGATAGCGAACCACAGGCAGTGCCCGTGGCGCAAGCCGTGGCCTTCGTACAAGCGCGCCTGGCAGCGTGATGCGGGCGGGTGTGGCCGGGCGCGTGAGCGCTTGGCTACTCGCCTGTGCGCTAGGCGTAAGCACGCTTAGCGCACAGGCGGGGAATCAAAAAGAAGAGGCGCTGGCCGATTCGGTGCGGGTGGCATTGTCGAACGCAATTGCCGATGCGCGTCCGCCCAAACCCAAATTTACCGACATCAATCAACGCATCGCCTATCTGCATTGGCTGGGCGAGATGTCAAATCGTTTGCAGAAAAAAATCCCCGATGCGGTGACGCGACGCGAGTTTCTCGAAACGCTCTGGTATGAGTCGAAGCGAGCAGGGCTTGATCCGGCGATGGTATTGGGCTTGGTGCAAGTTGAATCCGGCTTTCGCAAATACGCTGTTTCGATCGCAGGTGCGCGCGGCTATATGCAGGTGATGCCGTTTTGGACGAATGTGATCGGTGATGGAGACCGCCGCAAGCTATTTCATATGCAAACCAATCTACGCTATGGCTGCGTGATTTTGCGCATGTATAGCGATATGGAAAACGGTAATCTCTATTTGGCCTTGGGTCGCTTTAATGGCAGCCGTGGCAAGCCTGAGTATCCCAATGCGGTGTTGGCGGCGTGGAAGCGCTGGGAGTATGCCGGCTAGCGTGCGCTGCATAGTCATGTCCCTAGCAGGACACTGCATAGCGTAGAAAGTGGTGCGGGGGATTAGTAGAGGATGGGCCACGCGGGACAGTCCCTGCGTGGCTTTGTTTCTAGGCTGCGATGCACTGGCATTTCTGGCCCTGCGTGAAGGGCGTTGCAAAATACCATGGCAACTCATCGCTGGTACAACGTTGCAGGCTGCGTGGTTCATCCTGTTGATGCTGACAAACCACGCGCCGCGTGTGCAAAAATAGCCTGATGCCCGAAACTACGACCAGATTTATTTCAAATGGCCGGAAATGAGTTTCGTCATTTCAAACATCGATACTTGTGCTTTACCACCGAATACGGCTTTCAGCTTGTCATCGGCATTGATCATGCGACGATTTGCTGGGTCTTGCAGGTCGTGTTGTTTGATGTAAGCGTGCTGCTGGCGCTGCTGGTGCAGCTGCTTTTGCTGCTGGTTTCGCTTTTGCTGGTGCTTTTTCAGCAGGTTTAGCTGCTGCTTTTTTAGCTGGCGCTGCTTTTTGTGCTGGTTCTGCTTTTGCAGCTGCGGGTTTTTTTGCTACTACCATTGTCTGGCCTCCTTAACTTAATCTATCGGGGAAATTGCGCTATTTCTTGCACCTGCCTATATTGGTGTGGTTTCCCCTATGACGCAAGTGTTTTTTCGCAATTTTCAGTATGAAATATGTGGACTTGCTGCAAAGATGTGCAATCGCGTTGTTTCTCGTCGTTTTTCGCTACTTTCTCACAGTAAAATTCACCGTTTTTCATTCTACGCTAGGGCATCTGCGCAGTGCATTTGACGACGCAGATTTGCCGCAGATAACGCTTGTAGAGTGACTTACAGGCCTGGCATCATGCCCTTCATGCTGCGCATCATTTTCATCATGCCACCACCTTTTAATTTTTTCATCATCGCTTGCATTTGATCAAATTGGGACAGCATGCGATTGACTTCTTGTACCGGTACGCCAGCCCCTAGCGCAATACGACGCTTGCGAGTGGCCTTGATCAATTCAGGTTTGGCGCGCTCCATTGGTGTCATCGAGTCGATAATGCCGCACATCCGGCGCACTTGTTTATCGGCTTGATCCATATTGGCGCTACCAGCGGCTTGTTGGAATTGCGCAGGTAGTTTATCCATTAAACTAGACATCCCACCCATTTTTTTCATTTGCCCTAATTGCGCTTTAAAATCATTTAAATCAAATTTACCGCCGCCTTTGATTTTGTGTGCCAAGTCTTGCGCTGATTTGATATCCACGCCTTTGCGCGCTTCTTCGACCAAGGCCAAAATATCACCCATGCCGAGAATACGATTGGCCATGCGGGTTGGATCAAAGGCTTCCAAGCCGTCGAGTTTTTCCGACACACCAGCGAATTTGATCGGCTTACCCGTGATATGACGCACTGATAGCGCTGCACCGCCGCGTGAATCACCGTCCAGCTTGGTCAATACCACACCGGTCAAGGGCAGGGCATCGTTAAAGGCTTTCGCGGTATTGATCGCATCTTGCCCTAGCATCGCATCGACCACGAACAGGGTTTCAATCGGATTCAAGGCGGCGTGCAAAGCGGCGATTTCGGTCATCATCGCTTCATCAATACCTAAGCGACCTGCGGTATCGACTAACAACACATCGTGGTAGTGTTTTTTGGCAAAATCGAGCGCCGCTAAGGCGATATCGACTGGCTTGTCGTTGGCGCTAGAGGGGAAGAAGTCGGCACCCACTTGGCCCGCTACCGTCTGCAACTGCGCAATCGCGGCGGGGCGATACACGTCGGCGGAAACGGTTAAGACTTTCTTTTTCTTTTCTTCGCGTAAATATTTGGCCAGTTTGCCGACGGTCGTGGTTTTACCGACACCTTGCAAACCCGCCATCAAGATTACACCCCAAAAAGGTGTATTGGGTGTAGGGTGTAGGTGTGGGTGTATACCTACACCTG
>JACPVY010000258.1 GCA_016197345.1 Burkholderiales bacterium | reverse complement strand
GTGACCTTGGACAGCAAGCCGAAGCTCGACGAAGAAATCACGATCACCGCGGCCGACGTTGATACGATTAAAGGCACTCGATCACGACTAATCACCGGGGCAAAATTACCCCGCCAAGAGCTCTTACGCTTAGCGCTGATGTCGTCAGAGAATCGCGCAGCCGCAGCGTTGGCGCGAACCTATCCCGGTGGGCGAACGGCGTTTATCAAAATGATGAACCAAAAAGCCCAGACGCTGGGGATGGATCACACCCACTTTGTTGATCCGGCGGGATTAAGTCGCGGGAACATTTCAACTGCGCAAGAACTTGCCAAGATGGTAGCGGCAGCCAGTCGGTATTCGCTAATCACACAGTTTACGACTACTGCGAGTCATACGGTCGATCTCGATTCGCGCCACACCAGCGTCGAGTTTCGCAATACTAATCGATTGATTCAGGCCCAGGATGAGCGTTGGGATATTGAACTCTCTAAAACAGGATACACCGCGGAGGCAGGACGCTGCTTGGTGATGAAAGCACGAATTGCAGAACTTCCGGTTATTATCGTATTGCTCGATTCGTGGGGAAATCTAACCCCCATCGGAGACGCAAACCGGATCAAGCGATGGATCGAAACCCGCTACGCGGCCCATCAGCTCGCCACAACCGACGCTTCACTGAAGCGCTGAATCGCGCGGCAAAAATTCGACATCTCCATACCACGCGGTTGTCGTTTCACCGGTATTGTCAGTGTCAGTCGCGAGTGCGACGCCAACGATAGCTGGCGGTTCCTCATTAAAAGCGGCACGAAAGTCGGCGGCTAAATCCCGCGTTTCGATTTGCCATGTGCCCGCTTTCGTAGCGCCACTTTCGACGACAATCATACGCGCGCGATCGGTGTAGACATTAGGGCGCAGTGTGCCGACGGTGTGCTGGTTGTCCCATACATAGTTCAACGCCGCCGTCGGGATCTTGGTTCCAAACGCCAATTCAACAGCTTTTAGTTTCATTCGCGTGAAAAGTGACAACTTCTCTAGCGGATAATCGAACAACACATAGACCCTGGCCGCGTAATCGTCGCCTTT
>JACPVY010000346.1 GCA_016197345.1 Burkholderiales bacterium | reverse complement strand
GTACGTCTGTCCCAATCCAATTCCACTGTATCTAGCGTGCCATTGACGGCGTGCTCAATCACATGCAAAAAGTCGGTCTTCAGGCGCGCCATGATGGGTTGCGTTTCAGGATCGCCCATGCGGCAGTTAAATTCCAAGGTTTTCGGATTCCCCTTGTCATCTATCATCAAACCCGCATACAAAAAGCCCGAAAATGGAATGCCATCGCGTGCCATGCCTTGTACTGTGGGGTCGATGATCTCGCGCATCACGCGCGCATGCATCGCTGGCGTGACAACGGGTGCTGGCGAATATGCGCCCATGCCGCCCGTGTTTGGCCCTTCATCATTGTCTTTCAAGCGTTTATGGTCTTGGCTGGTCGCCAAGGCCAACACATGCTTGCCGTCGACCATGACGATGAAACTCGCTTCTTCACCCGCCAAAAATTCTTCGATGACGACGCGCGCGCCCGCATTGCCTAGCTTATTGTCGGCCAACATCATATCGACGGCAGCGTGGGCTTCGGCCAAATCCATTGCCACTACCACGCCCTTGCCAGCGGCGAGGCCATCGGCCTTGATCACAATTGGTGCGCCAACTTGGTCGAGATAAGCATGGGCTTGCGCCAGATCGCTAAAAGTTTGGTAAGCAGCAGTAGGAATACCGTGGCGCTGCATGAAAGCCTTGGCGAAATCTTTCGACGATTCCAATTGCGCCGCTTCTTTCGTCGGGCCAAAGATTTTCAGATTTTGTTCGCGGAAAATATTGACGATGCCGGCCGCTAGCGGCACTTCTGGCCCAACCACGGTGACGCCAATGTTTTCGCGCTTGGCAAATTCTGCCAATTCTTTCGGGTCGGTGATCGCCAGATTGCGCATCCGCGTATCATGCGCCGTCCCGCCATTACCGGGCGCGACATACACCATCGTCACCCGCTCCGATTGCGCCAGTTTCCATGCTAGCGCGTGTTCACGCCCGCCACCGCCCACTACCAGAATTTTCATATGCGTCCAAATTGTGTGGATATTTCAACAGAGCAAGCTTGCATGCCTGAATTACAAGTCAATGACGGCATTCGTAAACACTTCTTGCACGTCGTCGAGGTTTTCCAATGCATCGAGCAGTTTTTGCATCTTCACCGCGTCGTCACCAACGAATTCGGTTTCGTTATCCGGCTTCATGATGATTTCTGCTACTTCTGGCGTGAAACCCGCTTTTGCCAATGCATCTTTGATGGCGGCGAAATCGTTCGGTGGGCACAACACTTCAAAGCCGCCCTCGTCATCCGCAATCACATCGTCAGCGCCAGCTTCTAGCGCCGCTTCCATCAATTTGTCTTCATCCACACCCGGTGCGAAAAACATTTGGCCGCAGTGCTTAAACATGAAAGCAACCGAACCTTCAGTGCCCATATTGCCGCCATTTTTGTTGAAGGCATTCCGCACTTCCGCTACGGTACGCACGCGGTTATCGGTCATGCATTCGACGATGATCGCCGCGCCACCGATGCCATAGCCTTCATAGCGCACTTCTTCGTAATTTGCACCATCGAGGCCACCGGTACCACGCGCAATGGCGCGATTGACGTTATCCTTCGGCATATTCGCATCCGCCGCTTTATCAACGGCGAGGCGCAAACGTGGATTGGCATTCATGTCGCCGCCGCCCATACGCGCTGCGACCGTGATTTCTTTAATCAAACGCGTCCAGATTTTGCCGCGTTTGGCATCCGTTGCTGCCTTTTTGTGCTTAATATTTGCCCATTTACTGTGTCCAGCCATAATGAATCTTTCTAAGACGAGTTGGCGATAATGCCGCGCATTCTACCATATCGCGGGTCGTTAAAAAACCGTGACGACCTTGTTTCTTGCATATAAAAATATCAAAATAATCATAAATATCGCGTTTTTTATCGCTCTCACGACGATTCAATCCGGTCAGCACGCAACGCTAGTCAGTCTTTCGGTTGCCTGCCCGCCGCC
>JACPVY010000257.1 GCA_016197345.1 Burkholderiales bacterium | reverse complement strand
GGCAGGAATTATTGTCTTACGACTTGTTTATTTACGAAAAAGAGCATGACTTAAAAGCGGCGGCGTTTTATCCGCATGATTTGTATCCGTTGACGACGAATGACGGTTTGCAAAGTGAGTTGCCGAAGTTAGTCGAAGTCTCGCCATTCCACACCGAACACGATTATCGCAATTATGTTGCGCGCCTCAATGCTGTGCCGCGCTATGTGGCGGGGATACAAGCGCAGCTTGATTATGGTATTGCCCATGGTTGGACCGCGCCGCGCGTGGTGGTAGAAGATATGCCGCGCCAATTGCGTGAATTAGCACAGCAACTGGAAGCGAGTACCCTAGGCAAGCCTTTGCGCGAAATGCCCGCCCAGTTTTCTGCGGCAAATAAAGCCCGCTATCGCCAACAAATTCAACAAGCCCTGCAGCAAAAAGTGAAGCCTGCGCTAGAGCGCATCGCGGCTTACATGGAAAAAACCTATGTGCCAGCCAGCCGCACGAGCATTGCTGTCAGTGATTTGCCCGCTGGGCCTGCCTACTATGCGTTTTTAGTCGAAAGCGCCACGACTACCAAGATGACGCCAGATGAAATCCATCAGCTAGGCTTGCAAGAAGTTGCGCGCATACACCAGCAAATGCAGCAAGTGATGACGCAAACGGGTTTTAGCGGCACCATGGCGGAATTTTTCAAAAAACTCAACACTGATCCGCAGTTTTTTTACACCGAACCGAAAGATTTGCTAGCGGGCTATCGCGACATCATGGCGAAAGCGCATGCGCAATTGCCACGCTTTTTTAATCATCTGCCTAAGGGCAAGGTGGATGTCAAACCCGTGCCGGAATTGGGGGCGGAAAAGCAGGGCGGCGCCTATTACGAAGGTGGTAGCGCGGATGGTAGCCGCATCGGCTATTTCGTCGTCAACACTTCGCGCCTAGAGATACGGCCAAAATGGGAGATGGCAACACTCACCATGCATGAAGCTGAGCCTGGCCACCATTTGCAAACCGCGATTGCGCAAGAGTTGAAGGGCATCCCGGAATTCCGTCGTTTTGGCTGGTACACCGCGTTTGGCGAAGGCTGGGCGCTTTACGCTGAAAAAATCGGGCGTGAAATGGGCTTTTATGAAGATCCCTATGCCTTAGCGGGGCATTTGAACGATGAATTATTCCGTGCCGCGCGCTTAGTGGTCGATACCGGCATGCATGCTAAAGGTTGGACGCGGCAGCAAGCGATTGACTATATGAATCAAAATACCGCAAGCCCAGCGGCTGACAATATTGTCGAAATTGATCGCTATATCGCATGGCCTGCGCAAGCGCTGAGCTACAAAATCGGTGAATTGAAAATCATGCAATTGCGCCAGCAAGCACAGGCGGCACTCGGCGATCAATTTGATATTCGCCAATTCCATGATGCCGTGCTCGCGAATGGTGGTTTGCCGCTGCCTATGGTTGAGCAGCAAGTATTGCAGTGGCAGCAAACGATCAAAAAATAAGCAGTGCTAATCGCCTGCCCTTTATGCAAACTGATTTGAGCGACGTTGAACAAGCACTCCGCGCCAGCCCATGCCCACCTGGAAAGGAAGACGAGATTGAGCAAATTATTCGATAACCGTATTGCATTTTTTGGTACGGAAAGCAAATGGCCTCTGGTGCAACAAGGCTTGCGTGGCATTGAGCGGGAAACCCTGCGCGTCGATGAACATGGCCGCCTTGCGCATACGCCGCACCCACCTGCATGGGGCGCCGCGCTGACACATCCGCATATCACCACCGATTACGCCGAAACCTTGGTCGAATTCATTACCCCGGCTAAGCACGATATTGCCGAGGTATTGCAAGAACTCGAGAATGCGCACTGCTTTGCTTTTAGCAAATTGCGCGGCGAAATGCTGTGGATGCATTCTATGCCCGCCGCCTTGCCGCCAGAAAGTGAGATCGATATTGCCTGGTATGGCAAATCGAATATCGGCATGTTGAAACATGTGTACCGTCGTGGCTTAGCGCTACGCTATGGCAAGGCGATGCAGTGTATCGCTGGTATTCATTACAATTATTCGCTGTCGGAAAATTTGTGGGCCGCCTTGCAGCAGCAAGAAGCGCGGGAATTTCCAGAACTGGCGCAATTGTCGGCGCGAGACTATCAATCAGAACGCTATTTCGCCTTGATCCGCAATTTCCGCCGCTATAGCTGGTTGCTGATGTATTTGTTTGGCGCCTCGCCTGCGGTTTCCAGTTGCTTCCTCAAAGGGCGTGAGCATCATCTGGAAGCGCTCTCTAGCGATACGCTTTATTTGCCTTACGCCACCAGCTTACGCATGAGTGATTTGGGCTATCAAAACGATGCGCAAACCGATTTGCATCCACGCGAAAATAGCTTGGAGTGCTATGTCAATACGCTATCGGATGCCGTCAATAAAGCCTGGCCGCCATACGAAAAACTCGGCTTGCAGAAAGACGGCGAATGGGTACAGATTTCGACCAATGTATTGCAAATCGAGAATGAATATTATTCGACGATACGACCTAAGCGCATTATCCGCACAGGTGAGCGGCCCATCCAAGCGCTATGTCGGCGTGGGGTGCAATATGTCGAAGTGCGTTGCATGGACGTCGATCCTTTTGAGCCAGTTGGCATCACGCTAGAAACCGCACGATTCCTCGATGCTTTCTTGCTATTTTGTGCGCTGGAAGAAAGTGAGCCAATTTTTGACGATGGCAATCGCGAGCACGCCGAAAACTTTGCCAAAGTCGTCAAAGAAGGTCGTCGTCCGGGTTTGATGTTGCAACAAAATGGTAAGGCGATCTCCATGCATGAATGGGGCCGCGAATTATTACAACGCATCGCCCCTGCCGCCGATTTGTTGGACGCTCAGCATGCTAGCGATATGCATCGCCGCACCATGGCGCTGCAAGCGGCGAAATTAGATAGACCAGAATTGACGCCATCGGCCAAAGTGTTGGCGGCGATCAAGGCGAATGGTGGTTCTTTCCATCGCTTTGGCCTGTTGCAAAGCGCGCTGCACGCAAATTATTTCCGTTCCCATCCGCCTACCGCGGAATTAGCACAAGCCTATAGCGAGATGGCCTTGCAGAGTATCGCGGAGCAAGAAAAAATCGAGGCGAGCGATAGCGTCAGCTTTGATGATTACATCACGGCGTATCGTGCCAGTACGTTGTGCAATGATTGCGATGGGCAGGGCTGATCTTAGTTGAGGTGTGTCCCCTACCCTGTTTAACCCTCGCGTGGGAGAGGGGGGCTGTTGCAACTGAACCGGAATTTTTTGGCTATATAAGCAATAAATAAGATTTTAAATTAAATTTTTTGCTGTAAATCGTGCTGTTGATGTTCAACCGCCCCCTCTCTCCCTGCCTCTCTCCCACGAGGGGCGAGAGGAGTTTGGCCGCAAATTTGCATAATTTTTTGCCAAAAATACTTTCGCGACGCGCTCATTTGGGTGCAAGTTGCTCGCTCTACCTAATTCACATTTCTTCACAGTCACTACGAGCTGCAACAAATGTTGCGTATTGGGCGTAAGTCGCCTATCGTAGCGCCGCTTTTGTTTGACCTGCGCGCAATCGCAAATCCTTGCGCGCTTGGCTTTTGTTTCCTGATCTTACTTGTCTATTGTCGGGTAAGACGGGGGGCTAACCTGGTGGGCAGTGTCCCACTTAACTTTTTAGGTATTTACACCTTCACTATGGACCTTCCGTCTAACTGGCCGCCATCTTGATCATTTTCCCTTCAGGGTGGTGGCGATACAGGAGTTTTTATGAAATTCACCATCCTGAGCGAAGTATTCGCCAGTTTCGTGCGCACACGCCATGTGGCGCGCCATTTCCGCCGTTGGATTAATCTGCAATCGATGTTGGGCACTAGCGTTAATCGCGAAGCGCCACCCGCACTTGCCAATACCCTCATTGCTGCTGCCGCAGCAAGCAGCGACCAATTGCTGCAACAATTCAATTCGCATAGCGATGGCTTGAGTGAAATCCAGGCCGATGCTATCCGTGAGCGCGTCGGCCCGAATGAGGTCGAGCATGAAAAACCCTTGCCATGGTGGGTACACCTCTGGCACTGCTATAAAAATCCTTTCAATCTGCTGCTGAGCTTGTTAGCGGTGATTTCGTATTACACCGAAGACATGAAGGCGGCTATCGTGATTAGCGCGATGGTGTTGCTTTCGACTTCGATTCGTTTCGTGCAAGAAGCGCGTTCGAATAAAGCTGCCGACCGCTTAAAAGAAATGGTCAGCAATACCGCTACCGTGTTGCGGCGCGACCCGGCGCAAGATGCGAAGGACGAAGCGCGTCAGTATTTCCATGTCAATTTGCATACGCATGCTTCCCAGCGTTGCGAAATCCCGCTCAAGCACTTAGTGCCGGGTGACATTATCGTCTTGTCAGCAGGCGATATGATTCCCGCTGACTTACGCGTCTTGACCGCCAAAGATTTATTCGTCAGCCAAGCGGCGATGACCGGGGAATCGCTGCCAGTTGAAAAATATCCCGAGTGGCGGGGGCATGAAGAAGCAAGTGGCAAGCATATCAATCCACTCGATCTCGACAATATTGTCTACATGGGCACCAATGTCGTCAGTGGTTCCGCCACCGCGCTGGTGGTGGCAACGGGCAATCAAACCTATTTTGGCGCGCTGGCACAACGTGTCACCGCGACGGATCGCACGCCAACCGCGTTTCAGGCAGGCGTCAACAAAGTGAGTTGGTTGTTGATCCGTTTCATGTTTGTGATGACGCCCGTGGTGTTTTTGCTCAATGGTTTTACCAAGGGCAATTGGTCGGAAGCCTTCTTGTTTGCGATGTCGATTGCGGTTGGCTTAACGCCGGAAATGCTGCCGATGATTGTCACTTCTACCCTCGCTAAGGGAGCGGTGCTATTGTCGCGCAAAAAAGTGATCGTCAAACGCTTGGATGCGATTCAAAATTTTGGTGCGATGGATGTGCTATGTACCGACAAAACCGGGACACTCACGCAAGATAAAATTTTTCTAGCACGCCATACCGATGTGTGGGGGGAAGAGTCGGATACGGTATTGGAATACGCCTATCTGAATAGCTACTATCAAACCGGCTTGAAAAACTTGCTCGATGTCGCCGTGTTAGAGCATGTGGAAGTGCATTCTTCGCTGGAAGTAGCGACCGCTTTTCGCAAGGTCGATGAAATCCCGTTCGATTTCCAGCGTCGCCGTATGTCGGTGGTGGTGGCGGAGCATGACGAACATCATTTATTGATCTGCAAAGGTGCGGTCGAAGAAATTTTGAGTACCTGCCGCTGGGTGCAGCATGGTGATAGCGTCGAACCGTTGACCGAAGAATTACTCGCACGTATCAAGGCCGTTACCGCAGAACTGAATGGCGAAGGGTTGCGCGTAGTGGCGGTCGCGGCGAAAGACATGTCCCCTGATAAAGATGTGTATGCGCTAGCGGATGAATCGGATTTGATTCTGTTTGGCTATATCGCCTTCCTCGAT